>JBBRIV010000068.1:0-11997 GCA_038220425.1 Candidatus Limnocylindrales bacterium | reverse complement strand
AGACCCGCTCGAGGAAGCCGATATCGCCCTTGCCCGTGATCCGCCGGTCGATCTGGTAGACCCGCCAGGCCGCCCAGGCATGGACCGGCGGATTGACGTCGCCGAATTGCCACTCGTAGGCCGGCAGCTGGCCGTTCGGGTGCATGTACCACTCGCGGGTGAGCAGGAGCAGTTGAGCCTTGGCGAACGCCGGGTCGATCACGGCCAGGGTCACGCAGTGGAAGGCCAGGTCCCAGGCCGCGAACCAGGGGTACTCCCAGTTGTCGGGCATCGACACGATGTCCCGGTTGTTGAGCTGGCGCCATTCGGCATTGCGGCCGACGCGTCGTGCCCCGGCCGGTGGCGGCCCGGCCGGATCGCCGTCCAGCCACTTGTCCACGTCGTAGTGGTAGAACTGCTTGGACCAGATCAGCCCGGCGAAAGCCTGGCGCTGGACCAGCCGCTCGTCGGGGCTGAGGGCGTCGCCGCCCAGCTCCGCGTAGAACGTGTCGGCCTCGGCAATCCGCGCCTCGAAGATCGAATCGAAGTCGACGAACGGATCCCCGCCCAGCTCCCCAGCGGCGGCGGCCGAACCCAGGCGCAAGCGGACCTGGAGGGTCTGGCTGGCGCCGCCCGCGATCACGAAGCGGTGCCGGCTGGCCGCCTTCGAGCCAACCTGCTCGGGATTGGTTGCCGAGCTGTCGCCGTCAACGACGGCCCGATGGAAGGCGTCCTTGACGAACGGCTGGGGATTGGCCGTCGCCCACAGGCGCTCTTCGTTCGACTCGTTTTCGGTGAACAGGAGGTCGCCCGGAAGGTCCACGTCCAGGCGGACCTGGCGGTGGCGCTCGTCATCGCCGCTGATGGTCAAGGGACCGCCCGGCCGCAGCCCGGGTGCCGCCTGGAGCCTGGGCCGCTTGCCACTCCGGCCCCATGACCAGGTATTCCGGAACCAGAGCGTGGGCAGGAGCTGGATGGGGGCCGGGTCGGGACCCTTGTTGGTGACCTTGGTCCGGACCAGAATGTCGTCCGGCCCGGCCTTGGCGTACTCCACGACCACGTCGAACCAGCGTCCCTCGGCGAAGACGCCGGTATCAACCAGCTCGTACTCGTCGTCCTGGCGGCCCCGCCGGGCGTTCTCGGCCACGAGGTCGGCGTAGGGAAAGGCGGCCTGGGGATAGGCGTAGGCCGCCTTCAGGTAGCTGTGGCTGGGCGTAGCATCGAGGAACCAGTAGAGTTCCTTGACGTCCTCGCCGTGGTTGCCCTCCGGGCCCGACAAGCCAAACGGCCGTTCCTTGAGGATGGCGTCGTGCTCGTTCCAGAGGGTCAGGGCAAAGCACAACCGGCCGTGGTCGTCGCTGATGCCGAGCAAGCCATCCTCGCCCCAGCGGTAGGCTCGCGAGCGGGCCTGATCGTGGGTCAGGTAGGTCCAGGGCTGGCCGTCGGCCGAGTAGTCCTCGCGGACCGTGCCCCACTGGCGGCTGGAAAGGTACGGTCCCCAGCGCTCCCAGTGGACGGCGCCCCGGTCGCGCTCGGCCAGTCGGTGGCGCTCAGGGTCGGGCGGCGTCTTTGGCTGTTGGCCGGGGGTCTGGGTCATCCCGCCTATCGTGGCGCGTCCAGGGATCTTGCGCTGAGCCGGTGGTACGCGTCACGATGCGAACCGAATCGGCGTCACTGACGTACGATCTCCCGACACCCAGTTCCTGCCGGTCGCCCGCCGGTCCAGCCCCGTCGAGCGGCATCGCTCGGCACCCGTCACCGATGGAGCCCGATGACGCAGATCCAGGAGACCGGCGAGAAGGTCGTCGCCAATGTCGAACGGGTGATCGTGGGCAAGCACCACGAAGTGCGCCTGGCCATGGTGGCCCTGATGTGCCGCGGTCACCTCCTCATAGAAGATGTCCCGGGGACCGGCAAGACCGTCCTCGCCAAGGCCCTGGCGCGCAGCCTGGGCTGCTCCTTCCGGCGGATCCAGTTCACCCCGGACCTGCTGCCGTCCGACGTGACCGGCCTGTCGATCTACAACCAGAAGACCCAGGAGTTCGAGTTCCGGCCGGGACCGATCATGGCCCAGGTGGTCCTTGCCGATGAGATCAACCGGGCAACGCCCAAGACCCAGTCCAGCCTGCTCGAGTGCATGGAGGAGCGCCAGGCCACGATCGACGGCACGACGTATCCCATGCCCGATCCGTTCCTGGTCATCGCCACCCAGAATCCCATCGAGTACGAGGGCACCTTCGCCCTGCCCGAGGCGCAACTCGACCGATTCATGCTCCGGCTGCGCCTGGGTTACCCCCAGCCGAGCGAGGAGATCGTGATCCTCGACGAGCAGAAGCGGACCCACCCGCTCGACGAGTTGACCGTGGTCTGCACCAACGACGAGCTGCGGGCCATGCAGGCGTCGGTCCGCGAGGTCTACGTCGACACCTCGGTCAGTGAGTACATCGTCCGGCTGGTCAATGGGACGCGCAATCACGCGGATGTCTACCTGGGCGCATCGCCCCGCGGCTCGCTGGCCCTGTACCGGGCCAGCCAGGCCTACGCCGGCCTGCTCGGGCGCGACTACGTCATCCCGGATGACGTCAAGGCCCTGGCCGAGCCGTGCCTGGCTCCTCGCCTGATCATCAAGACCAGCGCCACCATCCACGACGTGCTGCCGGCCCAGATCGTGCGTGAGCTGCTCGACACCCTGCCGGTCGGCCCGCCGTCGCCCACCCTGCACGGCCCCCGGGAGATCCCGGCCGGCACCCGGGATGGCCCGGTCGAGCGCCTGGCTCGCTGAGGTCGCGGTTCGATGCTGCGCCGGTTGCCGATCGTCGCGCTGTCGGCCGTCCTGGTCCTGGCGGCCTTCTCGTCGGGCCTGCCGTTCCTGTTCTACCTCCTCTACCTGGGCATCCTGGTGGTCGGCGGAAGCTACATCCTGACCCGCCTCGGGCTGGCCGACCTGGAGGCCGGCTACGCAGTTGGCCAGGTGACCGGCCACGTCGGTGAGCAGCTCAAGGTCACCTATACCCTGCGCAATGCTGGACGCCTGCCCAAGCCCTGGCTGGAGGTCCACAACCCGACCAGTCTGCCGGTGGCCATTCCGGGCCGGGCGATCGGGATCGGGTCGCGAGCCGAGCGATCGTGGATCGCCCGGGTCCCGCTGACCCGGCGGGGCCATTTCCGGATCGAGCCATTGCAGGTCCGGACGGGCGATCCATTCGGCTTCTTCGAGGCCTCGGCCATGGTCGGTCAGCCGATCACCCTGGTGGTCTACCCAAAGGTTGATCCGCTGCCCCTGTGGCGGCTTCCTTCAGCCAACATCGAGGGCAGCCACGCGGCACCTGAGCGCACGATCCAGACGAGTCCGCTGGCCACCAGTGTTCGACCCTACGCCCCCGGTGACGGGTTCAACCGGATCCACTGGAAGTCGACCGCCCGCCAGGGCGAGATCCAGGTCAAGGAGTTCGACCTGGAGCAGACCGCCGACGTCTGGCTCTTCCTCGACCTCGACGGGCGGGTCCAGGAGGGCAGCGGGGCATCGTCCAGCGTGGAGCTCGCCGTGCGGGCCGCCGCCTCGATCGCCGACAAGTCGCTCGGCGAGAACCGGGCGGTGGGCCTGACCGCCTATGGCCACCGGCTGGCGGTCCTGCCCGCCGACCGGGGCGGCCGGCAGTACCTCAAGGTGATGCAGCTCCTGGCGGCCGTCGACGGGGATGGCAGCACCCCCCTGGCTGAAGGGCTGCTTTCGGGTTTGCCCCGGCTCAGGCGGGGGATGACCGCCGTGGTCATCACGCCCTCGCTCGACCGGGCGTGGGTCCGACCGCTGGCCAGCCTGCGTGGCCGCGGGATCGCGACCGTGGTCGTCACGATCCGGGCCGGCGCCAGCCGCGAGCCAGCCAGCGAGGTGTCCAGTGCGGCCCGGGCCCTGGGTCATGCCCTGGCCGAATACGAATTGGCGACCTACGCGGTCAGCCCCGACCGCACCCTGGCCGTCCAGCTGGCAAGGGCCGGCCGATGACCGGGCGAGGATTGCTCCGAATCCGGTTGGCGCCGGTTGAGGGCTGGACCAGTGTGGGCCTCGTGGCCGTGCTTGCCCTCAGCCTGGCCTGGTCGATCAACGGTGCCGGCTGGGTGCTTGGCCGGGCGTCGCTGACGTCCTTCCTGCCATATGCGGCAGTAGCTGGAGTTGCCTGGGGGTTCATCTCGGCCAAGGTCGGCTGGCCGCGCTGGCTGGCCCAGCTGCTGGGCATCATCTTGGCCGCTCTGCTCCTGCCCATCGCCGTGGGCGGGCTCCTCCCCAACGGCAACTTCACGCCCGGCCCGGCGTTCGTGGCAACGGCCTCGTCGAGCGTGGATGCCTACCTGGACCTGGCCTTCCGGCACTTGGCCTTCACCCAGGAGTACGCCCATTTCATGCTCGTCCTGGGGATCCTGTGCTGGGGCACCGGCCAGTTTGCGAGCTATGCGGTCTTCGGCCATCACCGCCCGCTGAACGCGGTGATCATCTCGGGCGTTGCCCTGATCCTCAACATGAGCCTGACCCGGGACGACCAGCAGCTGCCACTCCTGATTGCGTTCAGCCTGGCCGCCCTGTTCCTGTTGATCCGGTTGCACGCCCTCGACGAGAGATCAACCTGGCTGCGCCATCGCCTGGGCGACACCGGCTCGCTGTCCGCGATCTACCTGCGCGCTGGCAGCGGGTTCATCGCGGTTGCCGTGGTCGGTGCCCTTGTCCTGACATCAACTGCCTCGTCGGCGCCCCTGGCGGGACTTGGCCGAGGCCTGGACCAGCGCCTTGTTGAACTGACCCACGGCCTCGAGGCGGTCTTCCGGGGGGGCGGCCTGGGCACGCGCGTCTCGCCGGTCGATTTCCTGTCCTCGACCCGAATCACCGGTGAGTGGGTCACCGATCCCACGCCGGTCCTGGCGATCACGGTGCCCGATGGCGGCCACTACTACTGGCGAGCCGTGGCCTACGACCACTTCGATGGCCAGAACTGGAGCATCAGCGATGGGACCCAGTCAGACGTGGTCGCCGGCGACTCGGTGTCGAGCGGGACCCTCGACGATCCGGGCAAGGCCGCCGGCCGGCGCGTGGTGAGCTTCACCGTGCGCGAGCTGGGTTTCGACCCGCAGGCGATCTTCAGCGCGGATGTCCCGGTCAAGGTGTCGACTGACACGTCGGTCTCGCTGGTCGGCACGGCGCCCGACCAGTTCATCGGCACGGTCACCAAGTCCTCGACCAGCGAGTACCAGGTCACCTCCGAAGTCCCGCCCAGCTATGCCATCGACCCGCTCCACGGACTGACCGGCAATCAGCTCAACGTCGCCGGGACCAACTACCCGGCCGGGATGGCCAGATACTTCCTGCAGCTCGATCCGGTCGTCGCCCGAGGACCAAATACGATCAGGTTGCTCAGGGCGATCCAGGATGCCCATCCCGAGGCGACCACCCCCTACGAGCTGGCCGTCGCGATCAAGAACTACCTGCTGAACCCCAACGAAGGTGGCTTCACCTACCAGACGGTTGTGCCCGACTGTGGCACCGACGGCGTGGTCGAGTGCTTTGCCACGCACCAGGTGGGCTACTGCCAGTACTACGCCAGCACGATGGTGGTGCTCCTCCGGATGCTCGGCATCCCGGCCCGCATGGCCGAGGGCTTCCTGCCCAGCCCGCCCGACGTCAATGGGGTCGAGGTCATCAAGAAGAGCGCGGCCCACGCCTGGGTCGAGGTCTATTTCCCGGGCTACGGCTGGATCACCTTTGACCCGACCGGCGGCGGTGTTGGCCAGGACCAGGCGCTGCCCGCCGGCCCGGTCGTAACCCCCCGGCCCACCGCCAGCCCGACACCCAGGGGCAGTGGCGTCAACACCTCGGACGACGCCCGGCGCCCGCCCCGGGTGCAGAGCTCCAGTCTGCCCGGGGCCGGGGCGCTGGGCAACTCCGGACCGGGTACCGGCGGCTTTGTCCTGATCGGCCTGCTCCTGCTGGCGATCATCGGCGCCTTGGCCTTCCTTGCCTGGCAGCGCGGTCCGCGCACGCCCCAGGAGCCTGACCGGGTGTACGGCGGCGTCGTCGGCCTGGCTCGTCGCTTCGGCTTCGGACCGCGCGCCAACCAGACCGTCTACGAGTACGCCGGGGGCCTTGCCGACATCCTGCCCGCGGCCCGTTCCGACCTGCAGACGGTGGCCCTGGCCAAGGTCGAGGTTGCCTACGGCCGGCGGTCCCTGGAGCCCGACCGGATCGACGGCCTGCGCCTGGCCCAGCGTCACCTGCGCTTCGCCTTGCTCGGCCTGATCTTCCGGCGCTCCGAGCGCCGGGCCCAGCGCCGGAACCGGCGGGGAACCAGCTAGAGCGCGCCGCTCGCGCCGCGATCCGGGCTGTCGTCGGGCCTCACCGCGGCCGATTGGAGCGGGCCGAGGTGGTCCTGCAGGTTATGGGCCCGGAGGACCGGCAGCCCGTCGTGGAAGCTCACGATGGATATCCCGGTGAGCCCAAATCCAAAGGACCAGAAGCGCTCAATGGGCAGGTCCAGGAGGGCCAGCAGGACGACCTTGAAGACGCCGTCATGGCCGACCAGGAGCGACCAGGCCGGGCTGCTGACCGGCGGTGGATAGCCGGCGGCGGAGGTCTTTGGCGCGCTGGCCGAGGCACCCGGGCCAACCAGCCGATTGAGGATTCCCGGCAAGGTGGCGCGTACCCGCCGGTCGACATCGGCCAGCGGCTCGGCGCCCGGTGCTGCCCGCTCGTGAGGGGTCAGGCGCCAGGCTTCGAGCTCAGCGCTGTAGCGGGTCTCGACCTCGCTCCGATGGAGGCCTTCCCACTCGCCCTGACCCACTTCCAGCAATCCGGCATCAGGACGGCGGGTGGGCACGCCCGCACCGTACGCAGCGCGCAGCGCCTCCTCGACGGCGGCGGCAGTCGCGCTGGTCCGGGCCAGGGGGGAGTGGACAATGTCGACCGGAGCCCTGGCCGGCAGGGCAATCCGGGGCGGGCGATCGGGATGGGCCAGCCGATCGCCGGCCAGCCGGGCCTGCGTCTCGCCCAGGCCGCTCAGGGGCGTGTCGAGCTGGCCCTGGAACCGATCCTCGGTGATTGCCACGCTCTCGCCATGGCGGAGCAGGACGAGGGTGGCGTTGAGGTTGGCCGGGATCTCCAGGCGGGTCAGTGCTCGGTCCCCAGCCGGATCAACCACAGGTCGAGGACCGCCTCCTGGGCGCGAATCGCCTCGGCCACCGCCGGCGGCACATCGTCGTCAAGGGCGAGGATCATCAGGGCATCGGCCCGCGGGAGTGACCGGGCGAGGTGCATCGCGCTGATGTTGACGTCGGCCTCGCCCAGCATCAGCCCGATCCGGCCGACGGTCCCGGGGCGATCCTGGTGGCGGGTGACCAGCATGACCCGGCTGGGAGCTAGGTCGGTCTGGTGCTCGTTCAGGCGGACCAGGCGCGACTCGCCGTTGGCGACGGTCCCGGCGATCGTCGTCGTGACCCCGTCGGCCTCGCCGGTCAGAGTCAGCAATGAGCTGTAGGCCCCGGCGTCGGGTGACTTGCGCTCGACGATGGCAATCCCGCGCGCCCGGGCCAGGCCCGTGGCGTTGACCAGGTTGACCCGCTCGGTCGTGGACGTCTCGAGCAGGCCGCGCAGGACGGCAGCGGTCAGCGGGGCAGCATCCTGGCCGGCCAGCTCCCGGGCCAGCTCGCCGCCCAGCTCCAGGGTCAGGCGCTGGACGCCGGTCCGGCTGAACTGGGCAAAGAACCGGCCGAGGGTCTCGGCCAGGGGCAGGTACGGCGCGATCACCCGGGCTGTCTCCGGGGTCAGGAGCGGGGCGTTGACGGCGTAGCGAGCCGGCCGTCCGGCCAGCACGTCGATGATCTGGGCAGCAACCTCCACCGCCACCAGGATCTGGGCTTCGGCGGTCGAGGCGCCCAGGTGGGGCGTCAGGACCGTGTTCGGAGCGGCCAGGAGGGGTGAGCCCAACGGTGGCTCCTTGTCGAACACGTCAATCCCGGCGCCACCCAGCTGGCCCGAGCGGAGCGCGTCCGCGACAGCAGCTTCGTCGAGGATCCCGCCGCGGGCGACGTTCAGGACGAACGCGCCGGGCTTCATCCGGGCAATCTCGGCGGCCCCGATCAGGCCCCGAGTCTGGCGGGTCAGGGGCACGTGGACGGTGATCGCGTCGGCCCGTTCGAGCAGGGCATCGAAGGTGACCAGCTCCACGCCGTGGACCGCTGCGCCGTCGGCCGAGACGTACGGATCAACGGCGATCACGGTCATCTCCATTGCCCGGGCCCGCTTGGCGATCGCCTGGCCGATCTTGCCCAGGCCGACGATGCCCAGCGTCCGTCCCCGGAGCTCCACGCCGGTGAACTGGCTGCGCTTCCATTCGCCACGCCGGAGCGAGGCGTCGGCCGCCGCGACCCGGCGGGCCAGGACGTACAGGAGGGCGAGGGTGTGCTCGGCCGCCGCGATCGTGTTGCCGGTTGGCGCGTTGACCACGGTGATGCCCGCCCGTGTCGCGGCATCCAGATCGACGTTGTCGACGCCCACCCCGGCTCGTCCGATGACCACCAGGCGGGTCCCGGCTTCGATCAGGTCGGCGTCCACCTGGACCTGGCTGCGCACGACCAGGGCGTCGTAGTCGGGCAGCAGGCCCACGTACTCGGCCTTGGTCAGGCCGACCCGCTCGTCGACCTCGTGATGTTCGCGCAGGAGGGCCAGGCCTTCGCCGGCAACCGACTCGGCAACCAGGATCTTCACGCGCCCGCCCCGGTTGGGGCAGCCGCCCGGATGCCCATGATGTCGAGAGCGGCCGACTGGGCCGCGGCGATGCCGGCGCCCGGCTGCACCTGCCGCTCAAACCTGATCGAGACCTGCTCGAGGACGCCGATCGCGTCGAGAATCTCGCCCAGGGTGACCGAGCCGAGGTGGCCAACCCGGAAGATCTGGCCGGCCAGCGGACCCTGGCCCCCGGCCAGCACGACGCCCTCGCCCTTGACCGCGCCGTTGATCGCCTTCCAGTCGAAGCCGGCTGGCACCCGGGCCGCCGTGACGGTCCGCGAATAGTGCGCCGGATCGGCAAAGAGCTCAAAGCCGAGTGCCTCGAGACCCGCCCGGGTCGCCGCCGCACAGGCCTCGTGGCGGGCAAAGATTGCCTGGGCGCCCTCGGCCTCCATGAGCTCCAGGCCGGCGTCAACCTGGAAGACCACGCCGATGGCCGGGGTGAACGGCGTCTGGCCCAGGGCATGCGATTCGCGATGCTTGCGCATGTCGAGGTAGAAGCGGGGCATGCTGGCCGTCTCCATCGCGGCCCAGGCCCGTTCCGAGGCCGCCACCATGGCCAGCCCTGGTGCCGCCATCCAGGCCTTCTGCGACCCGGTGATCACCACGTCGACGCCCCAGGCATCCATCTGGAAGGGGACGGCGCCCAGGCCCGAGACACTGTCCACGATGATCAGGGCATCGGGCTGGACCGCCCGGATCGTGGCCGCCAGCTCGGCGATCGGGTTCATCACCGCGGTTGACGTCTCGTTGTGGGTCAACAGCACGGCCTTGTAGCCGGGGTTCGCCTCGAGCTGGGCGCGCAGCTCGGCCGGATCGGCAGCCTTGCCCCACTCAATCGACAGCTTGGTGACGTCGGCGCCGTAGACCGAGGCGATCTTGGCGATCCGATCGCCGAAGGACCCGATCGACACGCCCAGGACCTTGTCGCCCGGCGACAGGGTGTTAACCACCGCCGCCTCGAGGCCGCCTGATCCCGCGCAGGACAGGATCGCGATGTCGCTCGTCGTCCCGAAGTAGGGCTTCATCCGGGCCAGGATCCGGCCCAGCATCGCGGCAAACTCGGGGCCGCGGTGGTTGATCATCTGGCGAGCACCCGCTTCACGGACGCTCGGAGGCAGGGCGGTTGGTCCGGGGATCCGGAGATTCGGCTCGAAGCGGTTCATGGCTGGAGCTCCTGTGGCGATGCGGGTCAGCGGATCGTGCCATGGGGCAGGGCGACCCGCCAGCGTGGTATATATGCCTGCATATGCCAACCCGTCGAACCACGATCCTGGCCGACGCCGACCTGCTCGACCGACTCGATCGGCACGCCCATCACGAGCGGACGACCAAGACCGCCCTGATCAGCGCCGCGATCGAGGCCTGGCTCGACGCGCACGAGGCGCCTGGCGAGCTGCCCTTTGTGGCGATCGGGCGGAGCTCGAGCGGGCGGCTGTCCCTGGACGGGCGAACCATCGCCCGGCGCGAGCTGGGCCGGCGGGACGCACCCCGGAGCCGCTGATGGCCGCCATCCTCGATACGAGTGCGGTCCTGGCCGCAGCCGACGCCGCGGACCTCAACCACGTCGCGGCCGTGGCCTGGTTCCGGCGGATCGACGAGCCCCTGGTGCTGGGCGCCCTGACCCTGGCCGAGATCGACCACGTCCTGCAGCGCGAACTCGGACTGGAGGCGTCGCTGGCCGTGATCGCCTCGATCGTCAGCGGGGCAATCCGCCTCATCGCCCCGACCGAGGCCGACCTGGAGCGGGCGGCAACCCTGCTGACCGAGGCGGCCGAGCATCGCCCGCGCCTGTCCGAGGCGGTCCTGGTGGCAACCGCCGAACGGCTCGGAATCCGCCGGGTCGCCACGTTCGACCGGCGTCCGATCGCGATCTTCCGGCCGCGCCACCTGCGCGCCTTCGACCTGGAGCCCTAGCCCCCGTCCTTGGCGGCGTCGCGGTTCTCGGTATCGGCCAGCTTGCGCCGGTTGGCCTCACGGGTCTTGAGGATCGAGCCGGCGGCCTTCATCGAGTCAACCGCGGGCGGGGGATTGGCCACCTTGCGCTGGCGGCCCAGCTCGCGGGCGGCCTGGCGGGCAGCTTTGCGGGCCTCCATCCGGGCGCCGATCGTGGCCTCGTAGCCCTGTTCGCCGGGCTGGTAGTAGGTTCGCTCAGCGAGGGCTTCGGGCAGGTATTGCTGGGCGATGTCGGAGCCTTCGAAGTCGGGCGGATAGCGGTAGCCGACGCCGTGCCCGTAGTGCTTCATGGCCGGATGGCCGGCGCTGCGCAAGTGGAGGGGCACGGGCAACGCCCCCTGGTCGTCGAGATCGGCGACGGCGGCCCAGTAGGCCGCCCCCGATCTGTTCGACTTGGGCGCCGTGGCAATGTACGTGGTGGCCTGGGCCAGGGCGTACTGGGCCTCGGGCAGGCCCACATGGTCGAGGGCCTGGGCCGCCGCGACCGCGATCTGGAGAGCCCGCGGGTCGGCATTGCCGACGTCCTCGGAGGCACTGATGATCAGCCGCCTGATGATGAACCGGGGATCCTCACCGGCCGCGATCATCGTCGCCAGCCAGTACAGCGCACCGTCGGGATCGTTGCCGCGCAGGCTCTTGATGAACGCCGAAGCCGTGTCGAAATGGCCGTCGCCGGCCCGGTCGTAGCCCAGGACCCGTTGCTGGGCGGCGGCTTCGACATCGGCCAGGAGGGGCATGACCCGACCGTCCTCGTCGCGTGTCCCGGCTGATTCGGCCAGGGCCGTCGCACCTTCCAGGACGTTGAGGGCCTGGCGGGCATCGCCACCGGCCAGTCCCACGAGGTGCTCGAAGGCGTCATCGGGCAGGCTGACCCCGCCCGCCGGCCCGAGCCGGCCGGCCAGCCCCCGCTCGGGATCCTCGATCGCGCGCTGGACGACGGTGCGCACGTCGGCGTCGGACAGCGGCTCGAGACGCCAGATGCGCAAGCGCGACAGGAGCGCCCCGTTCAGCTCGAAGTAGGGATTCTCGGTGGTGGCCCCGATCAGGATGATCGTGCCGTCTTCGACATGGGGCAGCAGGCCATCCTGCTGGGACTTGTTGAAACGGTGGATCTCGTCGATGAACAGGACGGTCCGGGCTCCGTTCATGGTCAGCCGCTCTCGGGCGATCCCCACCGTCGAGCGAATGTCGGCCACGCCGCTCATCACGGCCGACAGGCTCATGAACTCGGCTCCGACAGCGTCGGCCAGGAGGCGAGCCAGGCTCGTCTTGCCGGTACCGGGTGGCCCCCACAG
>JBBRIV010000067.1:0-12119 GCA_038220425.1 Candidatus Limnocylindrales bacterium | reverse complement strand
GCACGCCGGCCCATTCGCCGTCGTCGATCATCGGGATGCTGACCCGGGGATGGCCGACGGCCTCGGCCGGCGCTCCGAGCGGGTGTCGCCAGGCAACCTCCGGGATGCCCAGCCGGCGCCGGCGCACGGACGCGTCGTCGGTGGTCAATGGTGGATCCTCCGGGTGGACTGGGTTGGGCTGGGCTGGCAGGCAACGTGATGCGTTCGTGGATCGCGCGCCTGTGCGCGCTGATCCTGCGGCCCGGGAGGGCCCACGCCGTCAATCATCGCCAATTTGGCGAGCTCCCGCGGGCCACCTATGGCGGGCGTTGGCCGGGCTGTGCCAAACTTCGCCTCGATGGCCCGTTTTCTGCTCCAGCTGTGTGGCGTCCTCGCCCTGGTGATCGCCGGATCGCGGAGCTACGCCGCAACGCGCCAGGCCGTCGGCCCGCTGGTCCACGACGGCGACCCCACCCGGACGGCAATCGAGGCGACCCGCCGAATCACCGACCGGCCACGCGTTCGCCTGTTTGCCCGGCGCCTGGCCCTCGCCCTGGGCTGGCTGGTCGTGGCCATGTACGGCCTGTTCCTGATCGCAGAGAGCCAGGCAGCCGGGTGAGCGCAGTGGCTGCCGCGGATCGCTGGGAGGCGGTCATCGGAATCGAGGTCCACTGCCAGCTCCGGACAGCCAGCAAGATGTTCTGTTCGTGCTCGACGGCCTATGACGGGGCCGCCCCGAACAGCCATACCTGCCCGGTCTGCCTGGGCCTGCCTGGAGCGCTGCCCACGATCAACCGAGCGGCGGTGGAGGGCGTCATTGCGACCGGGATCGCGATCGGCGCGACCACCCCGCCGGCGACTCGCTGGGACCGCAAGAACTACTTCTACCCGGACCTGCCCAAGGGCTACCAGATCAGCCAGTACGACCTGCCCCTGGCCGCGCACGGCCAGCTGGCCATCGAGACCTCGGCCGGCCCGTTCATGGTCGGCATCCAGCGGGCCCATCTCGAAGAGGACACAGCCAAGCTGATCCATGCGACCGATGATGCCGGGCGCAAGATCAGCCTGATCGACTTCAATCGATCCGGGGCGCCCCTGATGGAGATCGTGACCGAGCCGTCGATTCGGACCGCCGAGCAGGCGCGCCGCTATGCCGAGGAGCTCCAGCTCACGCTCCGCTCGATCGGCGTCTCGGATGCCGACATGGAGCGCGGCCAGATGCGGGTGGAGGCGAACGTGTCCCTCCGGCTGCGCGGGACCGAGCCCTTCGGGACCCGGGTCGAGGTCAAGAACATGAACTCGTTCCGGTCGGTGGAGCGGGCGATTGCCTTCGAGATCGAGCGCCAGGCGCTGGCCCTCGACGCCGGTGAGGTCCTTACCCAGGACACCCGCGGCTGGGACGACACCCGGGGTCAGACCTACGTGATGCGCTCCAAGGAGGACTCCCACGACTACCGCTATTTCCCCGAGCCTGACCTGCCGCCGCTGCGGGTCGCCCCGGCCTGGATCGAGGCGGTTCGGGCGGCCCTGCCCGAGCTCCCGGCGGCGCGCCGCGCGCGTTACACGAACGCGCTGGGGCTGTCGGCCTATGACGCGAGCGTGATCACTGCCCAGCCGGACCTGACCGTCGCGTTCGAGGCGATCAGCCGCGCAGGTCCGAAGCTCTCGCCCAAGGAAGTCGCCAATTTCGTGACCGGCGACTATGGCCGGGCCGCCAACGAGAATGTCGCGCGATCGCCGGAACGTCTCGTGGGCATGGCCCAGGCCAGCGAGCTGGCCGACCTGCTTGGACGGGTCGAGGCCGGCGAGCTGTCCCGCACCAACGCCCGAGAAGTGCTCGTGGGGCACATCTCGAGCGGCGCGTCAACGGCCGAGATTGTGGCCGGCAAGGGCTATCGCCAGATCAGCGACAGTGGCGCGCTTGGCACGGCGATCGAGGCAGTCCTGGCGGCCAATCCCGACGCCGTGGCCGATCATCACGCCGGCAAGCCGGCGCTGGGCTTCCTCGTCGGCCAGGTGATGAAGGCGACTCGCGGCCAGGCCAATGCGGAGCTTGTCGGCACGCTCCTGCGCGAGCGGCTGCAGGCCGGCGCGGCGGAGTCCCAGTGACCCCGCTTGGCTGGGTCCTCGTGATCGTCGGCCTGGGTCTGATCGTGCTCGGTTATGTGCGCACGCGCGAACCGTACGCGCGCCTGCGATCGCTCCAGGCGCAGGACCAGAACGTGGCCCGCTACGAGGCCTGGCGGGGCGGCGTCCGCGACGACGGGAAGACCGGCGCGTCGGTCGCCATGGAGCTCCTCCAGCGCCAGGTCCGGATGGGCGCCGGGATCGGTTTCGCCGGCATCGCCGCCATCGTGGTCGCGTTCCTCATCCGCTAAGCCGCGCCGCCTGAGCTGCGCCGGCGCGGCCCGCCGTCGTAGCAACACCAGGCTTAGCCCGCACCAGCACGCGCCGAATTCCGGGATCGCGGCTGTGTCAGCTCGGCACTTGGCGGTCGTTCGTGCACAACTCGTCGAGATCCAGCACGCTCGATGAGGCTCGTGGCGGCCAGATCCGGCCCCGGCGCGCCGCGTAGCACTGGGATTGCTAGCAGGAAAGCCGCGGCCGGATCTGGTGCCCCGCGCCCGCTACGTCGCAGCGTCTGAGCCGCGCCGTGCCGCCGAGCCCTCAGGTACGGTCGCGCAGGACTCGATGCTCGATCGCCGTGCAGCGATCCATGACCACCGCCAGCCCGCCGGCCGCGGCGATCGCGGCGGCTTCCCAGTTCACGACTCCCAGCTGAAGCCACAGGCAGCGGGCACCCGTCGCGACGGCCTCCTGGGCATGGGGCACGCACAGCTCGGAGCGGCGGAAGACGTCGACGATATCGAACGGCCCGCTGGCTTCGGCCGCCTCGGTCACCGTTCGGAAGGCCGGAATGCCCTGGACATCCCGCTCGTTCGGGTTGATCGGGACGCAGTCGTAGCCGTTCGTCAGCAGGTAGCGGAACACCGCGTACGACGGCCGGGAGGGATGCCCAGAGGCGCCGACAACGGCGATCCGCCGGGCCTGTCGCAGGATTTGCCCGATTCCCGCGTCGTCCAGGAGGCGCACCTGGCCGCGACCTTCCTGCAGGTCGAGCATTGCCGCCGTTCGCAGCCGCTCGGCGGCCCGCTCATTCGCCGGGTCGACCATCAGGTCGCGGCTTCGCGCTCGTAAGGCTGGCCGTCGGCGGCCGGCGGAATGCTCCGCCCGATCAGGCCGGCCACCACGATGATCGTGACGAGGTAGGGCAGCATGTCGTAGGCCTGGGCAGGAATCGCGGTCAGGATGTTGCCCAGGTCGCCGCCCGGCGGGGCGAACGTGATCGACTGGGCGATGGCCTGCGATGAGGAGAACAGGAGGGCCGCCCCGAACGCGCCGAGCGGGGTCCAGCGCCCGATGATCATCGCGGCCAGGCCGATGAACCCGCGGCCCTGGGTCATCGCGGTCTGGAACGAGTTCGATGCCTCCATCGTCAGGAACGCTCCGGCCAGCCCGGCCAGCAGGCCCCCGGCCAGGACGTTCCGGTAGCGCAGGCGGATGACGTTGATGCCCACCGTCTCGGCTGCCCGTGGGTGCTCCCCGACGGCCCGCGTGCGCAGGCCCCAGCGGGATCGGAACAGCAGGATCTGGGTGACGACGACGATCACGATCACCGACATGGCGATCGGTCCCTGGTTGAGGAACATGTTGAAGATCCAGCCGATGATCGGGATCTGGACGAGCTGCGCGGGCGGCGTGAAGGCGCTGAACGCACCGGCACTGGTTGGCGAGCCCTTCTGGATCAGCTGGAAGAGGTAACCGGTGATCCCGAATGCCGCAATGTTGACGATCGTGCCGCTGATGATCTGGTCGGCCCGGACCGTGATTGACAACCAGGCGTGGACCAGCGAGATCAGCAGAGCGGTCAGCAGTGCGGCAGCCAGGGCGATCAGCAGGGTGGGCGTGATCCCGAAGATCGGCGACGGGTCCGCCGGCAGGAGGGGGGCGATCGCCACGCCCACGATCCAGGCCACGAAGGCACTGGCCAGCATCGTTCCCTCGATCCCGATGTTGACCACGCCCGATCGCTCGCAGATCACCCCGCACAGGGCGCCCAGGGCGAGCGGGGTCGCTGCCTGGAGGAGCAGTGGTGAGATGTCCGGAACGATGTGGACGACGTACCCGATGAACTGGATCAGGATGCCCAGGATGGGAATGCCATAGAGGCCGTTGATGAGCCCGTCCATCAGCGACTGGCCTCCCCGTAGCTCCGGGTGATCTGGGTCGTGTCCAGCCCGGTGTGGGCGCCGCGCAGGAACCGGAACCGACCAATGACCGGCGTTGCAACGAGGAAGAACAGGACGGTGCCCTGGATCACGTCGATCAACTCGGCGGGGATCCCGGCCTGGATCTGCATCAGCGGAGCCCCGGCCCGCATCGCGCCAAACAGGATGGCCCCGAACAGGATCCCGACGGGCGTCGAGCGGCCCAGCAGGGCCACGGCGATCGAGTCGAAGCCGACCGTGGTGCTGAACGAGCTGGTCATCTGGTGACTGACACCCAGCAGGTCGCCGGCACCGGCCAGTCCGGCCAGGCCGCCGCAGATCGTCATCGTCAGGATCGTCAGCAGGCGCGGGTGCATTCCGGCGTAGCGAGCCGCATCCGGGTTGGCGCCGACGGTCCGGACTTCAAAACCAAAGGTCGTCCGGTACAGCACGAACCAGACCAGAGCCACCATGAGCAGCGCGATCAGGATGCCCAGGTGGCCATTGCTCCCGATCAGCACCGGCAGCGACGCGTTGCCCACGTCCTTGGTGACCGGCGAGATGCTCTTGGGCGTGTTGAGCGGCCCGGCCACCAGGGCCGCGAGGAGCGAGATGGCGACGTAGTTGAGCATGATCGTCGTGACCACCTCATGGGCACCCCGGGTGGCCTTGAGGAAGCCTGGGATGAAGCCCCATACCGCCCCGGCTGCCATGCCCGCCAGGACCGACAGGGGAACAGCCGCGATCGCCGGCGCTCCGGCCAGTGCGACGCCCATGGCAACGGCACCCAGGGCCCCGGTCAGGTACTGGCCCTGGGCCCCGATGTTGAACAGGCCGGACTTGAACCCGAAGCCGACGCCCAGCGCGGCGAGCAGCAGGGGGGCAGTCGAAACCGCCGTCTGGACCAGGGCATCAGTGCTTCCGAAGGCACCCTGGAAGAGCGCCCCGTAGGCGTTCAGGGGCAGGCCCAGGTCCAACCCGCCCTTGCCCACCAGGAGCTCCGACGCGATGATCACGATCGCGCCAACGAACAGGGCCAGGATGATCGAGACCAGGGGCAGGCCGACCGCGGCCCAGATCCGCCTGAGCGTCGTGCGCGAGGCGCGATCCTCCGCCGCTGCCGGGACCGCTGCCGTCATGACGGCTCCTTGGCCGCGGCTGCTACCGCCAGCTCGGCCGTTCGCTCGCGGCCACCGGTTGCCATCAGCAGGCCGATCTCCTGCTTGTCGGCCGTCCGCCCATCGACCGTGGCCACGAGCTGGCCGCGATACATCACCGCGATCCGGTCGGACAGCTCCAGGATCTCGTCCAGCTCGGCCGACACGAGGAGCACGGCCGTGCCCGCATCGCGTTTGGCCAGCACCTGCCGGTGGATGAACTCGATGCTCCCGACGTCGAGCCCGCGGGTGGGCTGATCGAGCACGAGCAGGGCCAGCTCACGGCTGAATTCGCGGGCCACGACCACTTTCTGCTGATTGCCGCCGGACAGCGTGCCGGCCCGGGCCGTGGCTGACTGGGTCCGGATGTCGTAGGCGGCAATCGCCTCCTCGGCGGCCGATTCGATCGCCTTGTCGTCACGGATCTGGCCGTGGGTGAACGGCTCCCGGTAGTAGCTGGTCAGGACGACGTTGTCGGCGATCGAGAAGGGCAGGACCAGGCCAAAGCGATGCCGGTCGGCGGGCACGTAGGCCACGCCAGCCTCGTTCATGTCGCGCGGCGACTGGCCGGTCACGTCGCGTCCAGCGAGGCTGATCCGGCCAGCGATCGGGCGGCGCAGGCCGACGAGCGTCTCGACCAGCTCATCCTGGCCGTTGCCGGCCACGCCGGCGATGCCCAGGATCTCGCCCGCCCGGACCTCCAGGTCGATGCCCCGGACGACCTCGCTGCCACGGTCATCGGCAACGCTCAGGGAGCTGACTTCCAGGACGGGCTTGCCCGGGTGGGACACACCCCGGTCGATCGTCAGCTGGACCTCGCGGCCGACCATCAGCTCGGCCAGGTCGCCTTCGTTGGTCTGGGCCGGGGTCCGCGTTCCGACCACCTTGCCCCGCCGGATGACCGTGATCTGGTCGGCGATCTCGAGGACCTCGTACAGCTTGTGGCTGATGAAGATGATCGAATGGCCCTCGGCGGCAAGGCGCTTGAGGACCGCGAAGATCTCGTCCGTCTCCTGCGGCGTGAGCACGGCCGTAGGCTCGTCCAGGACCAGGATCCGGGCCTGGCGGTAGAGCGCCTTGAGGATCTCGACCCGCTGCTGCCAACCGACCGACAGCGTCGAGACCCGGGCATCCGGATCCATCTCAAACCCAAATCGGGTGCCCAGTTCGCGGATCCGACGGCTCGCCTCGCCCCGGTCCAGGAAGATCGGGTTGGCCATCGTCTCGTCGCCGAGCAGGATGTTCTCGGCCACGGTGAGGACCGGCACGAGCATGAAATGCTGATGGACCATGCTGATCCCACGGGCGATCGCGTCCGACGGGCCGGTGATCCTGACTTCCTTGCCGTCCAGCAGGATCTGGCCTTCGTCGGGCCGGGCAAGCCCGTACAGGATGTTCATCAGGGTGCTCTTGCCGGCACCGTTCTCGCCGAGCAGGGCGTGGATCTCGCCCGGCCGAACGACCAGGTCGATCCCGTCGTTGGCGACGACGCCCGGGTAGCGTTTGGTGATCCCGCGCATCTCGAGGGCAGGCGTCGATCCGATCGCTGGGCTGGATCCCATCGGAACCGGTGTGGTCGTCACCGGGAGCCTCCAAGCACGGGGCTGGAAACGGAGCGGGCCAAGCCTCGTCGGCCTGGCCCGCTCAGATCAACTCGAAGTCGCGATTACTTGCTGTACACGCCGCAGCCGGTCGCCGGGCAGGTGACCAGCGTGCCAGCCTTCATCGCCGCGAGGGCGGTGGCCAGCTTGGTCGTCAGGTCGGCCGAGATGAGGCTTGCCTTGTCGTGGAAGTCCGAGATGCCGATCCCGTCGTTGGCCGCATTGAAGAGCTGCGGTCCACCGGCGGCGGTACCCGCGCCGATCGTCTTGATCGTCGCTTCGACCGAGTTGAGGAGGTGCTTCTCGGCACTGGTCACGATGCACTTGTCAGCATTCGGGTAGGACAGGAACTGGTCGACGTCGACGCCGATCCCATAGAGACCCGAGGCGCAGGCTTCGTCGAGGATGCCGTTACCGGTAGAACCGGCAACCTGGAAGATCACGTCGGGCTTGTTCTGGGCGATGAAGCTGGTGGCGTACTGCTTGCCGTAGACCGGATCACCGAACGCCTTGCTCGAGAAGTCACCCGTCACGTAGGCCGCCTTGACCACGATGGCGCTGTTGATCGACTGCGCGCCAAGCGTGTAGCCCTGGATGTAGCGGACGCACGGGCCGCACAGGCTGGTGCCGCCGATCGCGGCGATCGTGCCGTTCTTGCTCACGCTCGCGGCGACCATGCCGGCGAGGTAGCCTGCCTGGTCTTCCTGGTAGGTGATGGAGATGTACCGGGGCAGGAGCGTCTTCGCATCGCCCTTGCAGCTGAAGGTCGTGTCGTCGGCGCCGGTCGCATCGACGCACGGGGCCTGGTCGACGCCGATGAACCAGGTGTTCGGGTTGGCCTTGGCGGCCACGATCGTGTCATGGGTCAGGTTGAACCCGACAGTCACGATCACGTCGAACTTCTGGTCCGTGAACGACTTGATGTCGGCCGCGTACTCGGTCGAGGACTTCGGAACGACCGATCCCGGGGTCACGGCGCCGATATCGGCGGCACCGGCAACGGCGCCCTTGTAGGTGTACTCGTTGAAGTTCTTGTCGTTCAGCGAGCCGATGTCGGTCACGACACCGATCTTCAGGGCCGACGATGGGGCCGGCGTGGCTGCCGTGCTCGGCGCCGGTGTGCCGGCGCTCGGGGCAACGGTCGGGGCGGGGGTTGTGGCGACCGACGGTACCGCTGTGGCGGCAGTCGTACAGGCGGACACGATGATGGCGGCCGCTGCAAACAGCACGGCCCCCGTGGAACGGATACGCATGGCTCCTCCTAATAGGCTCGGATCGCCGGAGCGGGACACAGAGTCGGCGGGGATCAGCCATCTCTTTACGCGCTCCGGGGCCGGCTGACCGGCATCATACCGGCCCGTACCAATCCCGGCTAGTCGCCCGGCCCTTCGTTAACACGGACCGCAGTGGGACCACGAGCGGCCCGGCCGGGTCAGGGCGTCTTGCCGTCGATGACCACGTTGGGTCGGATCGAGCCGTCGGCCAGGCCGCGCAGGACGGCATCCAGCCGGCCCGCGATCGTGCTGGTCAGGTCTCCGGCCAGCTCGTGGGGCGGAGCCAGGACGATCCCGCCCGTCGTTGCGTCGTCGGTGTGGAAGCCGGCCGTGAACGATCCGGCAGCGATCCGCACGAGCGCCCGGGTGAGTGCCCCCGTGACGTCCTTCATGGCGCTCGAGATGAGGCACGGCGCGGCCGCCGGCAGGCTCAGCGCCTGGTCGGTGTCGGAGCCGATCGCGGTCAGGCCGGCCTTGCAGGCGGCGAGCACGGCTCCGTCGCCGGTGGCGCTCCCGGTCGAGAAGATCACGTCGGCGCCCGAGGTGATCATCGCCTTCGCCGCGGCCCCTCCCTGGGTCGGATCGTTGAACGACGTCGTGTAGGCGAACTGGACCGTGATCCCGGGCACGGTCGCAGCGGCACCATGCAGGAACCCCTCGACCGAGCTCTCAACCTGGGGAACGAGGGCCAGGCCGCCGACCACGCCCACGTTGCCGCTGTGGCTGACCAGGGCGGCCAGGACACCGGCCAGGTAGCCCTGTTCGTCCTCGGCAAAGAACAGGCTCTGGCCGTTGGTTGACCAGCTCGAATCGTGGGTGGGGCCCGGGGCCGCGTCGACCCCGATGAAACGCACCGAGGGGTGCAGGCTCGCGACGTCTCCGAGGGTATCGCCGAGCGGCTGGCCCACCCCGATCACGATGTCGTAGCCGGCGTCGGCATAGCCTTGGATGTCGGCCGTCGCGTCGGTGATGGTCTTGGAGGCCACGGCGTCTGTGCGGAAGCACGACGGGGCGGCGGTAGCTGCTGCTTCGAGACCGGCCACCGACGACTGGTTGTAGGCGTTGTCGGTGAGGCTCCCTGGCCGGCCCACCAGGCCCACCCGAAGCTGCTGCAGGCAATTGATCGGCGAGCTCGCCGGACCGTCAGATGGCGTCGGCGACAGGGTTCCGGGACTGCCTGCCGGTGGCCCGGACGGAAGTCCACCGGATTCCGTTGGGCTCGCCGTAGGGGCCGGTGAACATGCGCCAACGAGGCACACCAGGGCGGCCAGGGCCATGGTCGTGAAGAGGCGGGAGTGCACGCCCGAATGCTGACGCCGATCGGACGGAAGGGCAAACGCCGCGCGGCGAACGGTCAGCCGGACTGGGCCGCACCCAGGCCGGGTGCCGAGCGGGCCAGGTCGTGCAACCAGTTGTCGCGGCCCAGGAGGGCGTTGAGATCGACGCTGGCCGAATCGGCCTTGCGCAGGTCTTCGGCCGAATTGGACCGGCCCAGCAGATATCCCTGGCCGGCGCTGATCTCCAGCTGGCGGACCACCCGGAGCTGCTCAGGCGTCTCGATCCCCTCGGCGATGACCCACGCGCCCCAGCGCCGGGCGAGCTCCTGGAGCGACCCGACGACGGCCAGAGAGGCCTCGAAGAGGGCCCCGTCCTGGACCAGTGACAAGTCGATCTTGACGATGTCGAACTGGATCTGGCTCAGCAGGCGCAGCCCGGCATTGCCCGCACCCACGTCGTCGGCAGCCACCCGGAACCCGGCCTCGCGGCAGGCGGCGACGTTGCGCTTCAGGCGCTCCATCTCTTCGATCGACTCTCGCTCGGTGATCTCGATCACGACCCGGTCCGGCTCGAGGCCGGCCCGACGGAGGGTCCGCACCAGCAGAGGCGGGCTGAAGTCGGGTAGCTCCAGGGTGCGCGGTGAAACGTTGATCGTGATCATCGCGTCCTTGGGCAGGTCCTTGGTGCCGGCCGCCACGGCCTCGATGCAGGCGTAGTCGAGCTCGACCGTCCGACCGGCCCGCTCGGCTGCGATGAACATCGCGCTCGGGTCGGCGAAGCCTGACGCGGGCATCGGCCGGACGAGGCCCTCGTAGCCGATCACCTTGCCGTTGCGCAGGTCGACGATCGGCTGGAAAACCGGCCGGATCCACTTGTTGGCGACGGTTTTGGCGATCGCGGCCGATGCCTCGGCGGCCGACGTGAGAACGCCCGGGGCCTTATGACGGGCTGGATCGAACGATTCGACAGCGGTTCGCCCGTGGCGCTTGGCAGCGGCCATGGCGACCTCCGCCTGGGCGATCAGGTGGCGCCGGTCTGTGGCAAATGCCGGACACGCCGAGACGCCGGCCGAGAAGGAAATCCCGTCACGACTGCCAGACCCTCGAATCGGTTCGAGCGCATTGGCCAGGAGGCGCCGGGCAAAGATCTCGCCACCGTCGGCGTCGGTGTGGGGCAGGAGAATGGCAAAGCCGTCGGCTCCCGTGCGAAACGCCCGGTCAGGAGTCCTGATGGCACCCTGGATGAGCTCGCCGAAGGCCGCCAGGACGCCGTCGCCGCCCTCGGGCCCCAGGCGTTCGTTGGTGGCCTTGAAGTCGTCCAGGTTGATCGCGACCACGGCCAGCGGAGCGCCATACCTGCGCGACGCGTCGATCTGGCGGTCCGCCTCTTCCTGGAACGCCCGGTGGTTGCCCAGCCCGGTGAGGGTGTCCCGAAGAGAATCGACCCGGGCCATCTGGAACAGATCGTGCATCCGAACCCGCGAAACTTCGAGCTGCTCGGCGGGTCGCAGGATCTGCTTGGACATCCACACGACGAGGGACAGCAGGACGACCACGGCCAGGGCGAGCAGGGCAAAGAGCGGGAGCGAGGCCGATCCGAACGACACCGGCGCGACGAGCCGCACACGCCAATCGGGATGACCCGGGATCGGCTTGGTTTCAGGAAAGACATTGTTGCCGCCCGTGACGCCGGTGTTGCCGCTGGTGGCCGGACCGCCGGCCACGGGAACCTGGGCCGAGGCGATCGACGTTCCGGCACTGTCGATCAGAGCCAGCGAAGTCCCAGGTTCAAAGTGTCCGGTGGTCGCGCTGACCACCGCTGTCAGGGAGATATTGATCCGCAACATCCCGGCCGGTGGCGCATCGGGCGTGGCGCCGGCCAGGGCAACGGCAGCACCCACGATGGTCGTCCCGTCGGACCGGGTTGACGGGTCGCCGAGGACCACGTCGCCCGGATTGGCATTGCTCGTTGCCTCGAGCAGAGGATCGCCGCTGACCGGTCCGCCGGCGGGAATCGCCTTGGCGCCGGCCTCGCGGAAGAGGACCGTCCCACTGGCCGACACGATGGCGATGTCGAGGATGCTGTCCGCGCTGTCTGCCGCCAGGCTGTCCAGGACGGACCGGGCCCGTCCAAGGGCCCCTTTGTCGCCGCGGGCCACGGCTGCGACCAGGGGCGAACCGGCGGCCTTGGTGAGGGCCGATTCGCCCGATTGCAGGGTGGATCCGATCGCGTTGGCGGCATTGGTCGCGTTGAGCGAAACCCCGTTCTCTTCCGCCTGCCGTTTGCTATCCATGGTCGTCGCAAACAGGGGAGCGCCAACCGCCAGGGGCAGGATCGCCATGGCCATCAGGGCGAGGGTCAGGCGCAGCCGGACAAGCCGAAGTGAACCGGCTCCGATCTGCGCTTCCGCCTCGAGGCTGCTGGGCAACGACTGCGTTTGGATCGTGGGCTCCCACGGAGGTGATGGATTGGGCACCGTTATCCAACGTTTCGTGCTTGCAGAGCCCCTACCCGAAGGTCCCACTAGGTCCCACACGGGCCGCACGGCGCGCCCGCCGCGGG
>JBBRIV010000066.1:0-12644 GCA_038220425.1 Candidatus Limnocylindrales bacterium | reverse complement strand
GTGACAGCCTGCTCGACCTGCTCGATTCGCTCGTCCAGCCCCGGCCCGACCTGCCCATCCTGATCGTGGCCATTGCCCGCCCGGAGCTCCTCGACCGGCGGTCGTCGTGGGCCGGCGGACGGCGCAATTCGCTGTCGTTGGCCCTCGAGCCGCTGGCCGCCCCGGATATTGCGACCCTCGTCGAGCACCTCGTCGAGGGCATCGCGCCCGAGCTGGTCGAAGCCGTGGCCGCCCGCGCCGACGGCAATCCGTTCTATGCCGGAGAGATCGTCAGGGCCCTGGTCGAGCAGGCCGGCGGAGCCCTCGATCCGGGCACCGCAGGGGCCGCCTTGCAGCGCCTGCCCGACACGGTCCAGGCGACGGTCCTGGCCCGTCTCGACCTGCTCTCGAGCAGCGAGCGCCGGATGCTCCAGGTTGGCTCGGTCTTCGGCCGGGGATTCCATCTGACCGGGATCGTCACCCTGGAGCCGGAGCTTGGCGCCGAGGCCGACCAGACCCTGGAGCGGCTGCTCGATCGCGATCTCGTGCGCCAGTCCGGCCCGCACGAGATCGTCTTCCGGCACATCCTGATCCGAGAAGTTGCCTACGGAATGCTGCCCCGTGCCGAGCGCGCTTGGCTCCATGGCGCTGCGGCAGCCTGGCTGGCGGCCCGGGCCGGCGCACAGCACGAGGCCTATGCCGAGCTCATCGCCGTCCACGCCCGAGAGGCGGCGACCTTGGCCACGGCCCTCGACCTGGCCGACGCGGCTGAGCTGCGCCGGCAGGCCACCGAACGTCTCGAAGCTGCCGCGACGGCCGCCGGTGGGGCCGGAGCCAACTTCGAAGCGCTCCGCCACCTCCGGGCCGCCATGGAATTTGCCACCCCGGACCGGCATCTTGACCTGTACGAGCGGATGGGCGACACGCTTGTGCATGGCGACACGAGCATCGATGCCCTGACCACCGCCCTGGGGCTGGCTCGGTCATCGGGCGCGCCGCCCGACCGGGTACTCAGGATTCTCAGCAATATCCTGACCTTCCATACCCGCTGGCAGGGTTCGGTGGCCGGGCGACCCAGCGAGGCCGAGCTCAACGGACTCTTCGAGGAGGGTCGAGCGCTCCTGCCGGTCGTCTCGGACGAGGTCACGATCGCCCGATTCAGGACGGCCGAAGCCTTTCTGCCGTTCTGGATCAGCGCCGGCGAGCGCGAGCCAACTGCGGCCGAACTGGCTGCCGCCGATGCCAGTGCCCAGGAGGCCTTCACCCTGGCGGCCCGCCACGACGAGACCAATCTGCAGAGCGCAGCCCTCGATGGGATGGGCGGTAATGCCCACCAGCGAGGCGACTACGAAAAGATGGCGGCGACGGCCAGACGGCGGCTGGACTTTGGCGACCGGCTTGAGATCGGCGAGCGGATCGATGCCGCGTCCATGATTGCCTGGGCCGGTGCGACCGTCGGCGACCTGCGCGCCGCGGCGGCCAGCTGCGAATCCGGCTCGCGGTTGCTCCAGCCCGGCCAGGCCTCGAACTGGGCGCTCCACCTGAGCGCCTGGTGGACGCTGACGGCCACCCTCCAGGGAGAATGGGACGAAGCCCTGAGGGTCGCGATCCGGGCCTGGCGGTTGTGGCTGGAGCTGGACAAGGTCGCAGCCGGCTACGCCACGCGTGGCTTCTTCGCGGCATTCGAGGTCGCCCGGGCCCGCCGCGATGATCCCAACATGACCCGCTGGCGGGAGACGCTGGTCGACATCAACAGCTCGTTCCGCGATTCCCACCGGACCGAAATGCAGAACGCGGTGGTCGCCGGCGACGCGGTCAGGGCCGCCGAGCTGCTGATTTCGGCCGATGCCGGCGTGGTCGGCTACGACACCTCCGAGCGGGTCATGTCGTTCATCTCCGACCGGGGCATCGTGCTACCCGATACGGCGCTGGGGACGATCACGGCCAGCACCTTCCCGAACGCGCGAATGCTGATGGCCCAGATTCACCGAGCGCGGGGCCTGGCCCATCAGGATCCCGTGCTCCTGCGCTCGGCCCTGGACATCGAGGCAGGAGCTGGCGCCCGGCCGGCGATCGCCAGACTCCAGGTTGAGCTTGGTCGCCTGGAGGGCGATCCGGGCCTGGTCGAAGCCGGACTGCTCGGCTTGCGCCAGATCGGCGACTACGAGCAACTTGATCGCTACCAGCCCTGACCCGGGGCTCAGCTCCGGCCGAAGCGCCTGAAGAAGCCGCCCTTGCTGTTCACCCGGGCGTCGCGGACCCGGGCACCGTCCCGGCCAATCCTGGCCATCTCCCGGGCCCGGTCCTGACTGTCCGTTCGGGCCAGTTCAATCGTCAGCATCGAGTGTCCCTGGGTGTCGGTTTCGTGGGCTGATTCACCTTCGAGCACACCCACGCCATCCTCGAATCGATCGGTCGGCTGGGGCATTGGATCGTTCCTGTCGCTGTCCATGATTGTCTCCGTCGGCGTGCTGAGCGGTCGCCCGGCCCCCGGATCATCCACCAGCCGGGCTCGAATCCCGGGTCGCCTGGCACAACCCTTGGGTGTCATTGAGCGGACAGCCCGGAAATGGGCGGGAGTGCGGCCAGCCATCAGCGTTTGATCAGGCGCCTGGTCCAGTGTGGAGCGCATGGGAGCCCCAGTCCAGGTTCCGGAATGAGGTTCAACATGAAGATCCAGACTCGCTCGGCCGCCGCACTCCTGGTCCTGAGCGTCGTCGTCGGCGCCTGCGCCGGTGCATCCGCCGCGCCGACGTCCGCGCCCAGCAGTGCGCCTGGTCAGCCGACCGCTGCCGCCGACGCGACGACCAAGGCCGGATCAGCAGCGGCGATCGATGTCTGCGCCCTGATCACCCAGCCCGAGGCCAAGGCCTTCCTGGGCTCCGATCCCGGACCCGCCAGCAACACGGGCGATGCCAGCTCGCCGGCCTGTGCCTACGGCGCGTCACTCACCCTGGTCATTCAGCCCGGCGACGGTAAGGCGAAATTCGACAGCGACAAGGCCGCGGCGGCGGGTTCGGACAAGCTCAGTGACCTGCCCGGAATCGGCGATGGCGCCTATGCGTTCATCGTCGCCAAGACGATCGCCCAGATGGAGATCCTCAAGGGAGCGAACCTGGTCACCGTCAATGTCCAGGGTGACCCGAGCCTCCAGAACATCTCGGTCGCTACCTTGACCGGCCTCGCCACGACCGTGGTCGCCCGCCTGCCCTGAGCGAGGGCGAGCGGGCTGAACCCCGCGGACGATGCTCTAGGGCGCCTCGTTCAGCTGCGAGCAGGTGGCCACGACCCGGATGTGCTGCGATTTGTCGTCACCGACTCCGGTGATCGTCACCGGATGGACCTGGTCGTTGACGGTGACGATGACGGTGATCGTAGGATCATGAGGATCCGTCATGACGTCCCAGGTGACCGGGCTGTCGCTCGGGTCGCCCTTGATGCCCACGTCGACCGACTCGTGGCCCGGCGTATTGTCGATGTCGAATTGGTCGACGTCTCGGCCGGCGTCGCCAGGCTGATCTGGCAGGTACACCGCGCGGGCAAGCCATTCGCCCGTGCTGATGATGTGGCTGCATTCGACGTCCCCATCGGCCTCGTGGTGGCCGCTGCCGAAGCGGTGGCCCCCGCCCACGTTCGAAACGTCGATGGAGTAGTGGCCCGTTGAGCAGCCCAGCGGATCGGCCTGGATTGTGATCAGGGCCTGGGCGGTCTGGGCGGGATCCACCTCGCTGTAGCTGGTGACCAGGACCACCTTGGTGAGATCCTCCGAGTTCAGGCAGAACTTGCGTTCGTCCCGGCCGGTCCAGTCCTCCACGGTCGTCTTGCCGCCGATGGTCAGGATCGCCTGGACCCCCAGGTTGGGCGTGTTGCGCACATCCGAGAGGTCGAAGGTGAGCTTTTCCACGGCCGGCCGATCGGGGATGCCCTGGTAGTACTGGACGGAGGTGTGGTCCAGGCTCAGGTTCAGGATGGTCTGGCCCTTCTTGATCGTGCACGTATCGCCGCCCGCTACGTGCGAATCGATGCAGCTGGTCCGCTGGTTCAGATTGTCCGATGAGATCGGCGTCCCGGCATCCTTGTACTTGATGACGCTGTCCTTGTTCCAATTCCACAGCGCGAATTCCTTGAAGCTGTCCATCCAGCCCGGGAGATTGCCGACTGCCTGGAGGGGCGCCTGCGTTTCGCTGGCTTGCCACAATCGGCCCACGATCTTGCCGGTCGAGTCACCCGACTTCTGGACCAGGTAGAACGGCAGGAGGTACGTGCCGTAGGCGGCCGTGTCGGCCGTGCTGTCGATGGGCCCCTCGGGACCCTTGACGTCAGACCAGGCACCCTCGAGGTAGTCCTGTTCGAAATTCTGGTCGGGATAGACGAGATCCTTGGCCCAGGTCGCGGTCGCTTCCATGAACCAGTCGCGGTCGGGCAGGATGGAGTTCTTGAAGCTGAACTGGAACGCGTGGAAGAGCTCGTGGGCGGTCGTGCTCTTGAGGTGGGCGAAGTCCAGCGAAGCATTCAGGATGATGTGGGTCGCCACGGGGCAGGTGCTGTCGCCCGCCCCATCGGTGATGTTCACGCCATTGGCGACCTTGCCCTTGTTGACGAGGCTGTCCTTGCGACCACCCCAGTCCAGGCCGGTGCCGGGGTACACGAGGTAGATGTCAAGGCGGCTGCTCCCGCCGTCGTTCTTGACGTTCAAGTCGGTGCAGGGCACGTGGCCGAGCATCGCAACCTTCTCCCGGTCCCACATCTTGCTGGCGTCGATCTCGTCGGCGAGCTGCACCGCAAGGCCGCGCTCCGACGTGCCCAGCGGCGTCGCATACCAGATCCGTACGGGCGCTACGTCGGCGTCGATGAATTCCATCCCGATCGTTGGCGTGTCGGCCACGAGGCGGATCGCGCCGGCCGCCGCAGGGCTGAGGCGCTTCTGCCAGAAGCTGGCCGGATCCGTGGGCCGCAGGAAGAACGGTTCGGTCCTCGCCCGCAGGTCGGGCGACATCTGGTCGAGCCGGCCGCTCAGCTCAGCGAGGACGGAGGTTGCGTCCGGTTCAACCGGATTCGAGCTCTGGTAGGCCGCCGGCAGGCTGGCGTAGTCGAGGGCGGCGTAGACCTGGTCGACGAGCGCCGTGTCGTGATCGATCGTCCCGGCCTGCTCGGCAGCGGCGATCTTGGTGGCACTCGACGCCTCGGCCACAGGGCCAGGACTCGTGCCGCCGTGTGTCGGCTGGGGCGCACCGGTGTCGCCCGGGCCGGGCGACACCGAGGCGGATGGCGAGCAGGCCGCCACCACCACGAGCAGCCCGACCAGCCAGGCCAGCCGGTTGCGCCGGCGAGTTCGTCCACGGGTCGTCATCGTGGGCGAACTGTACAGGTTCGAAGAGCGCCTCCGATGGCCCTCGAATGGACCTGGGGCCTAGTACTGGAAGAGCAGCTCGCGGTACTTGGGCAGGGGCCACAGGTCGTCGTCGACCAGCGTTTCGAGCTCGTCGACAACTTCGCGCAGGGCACCCTGGGCCGGGATGACGTCATCGCAGAACACACGTGCCTCGGCCTGGACCGATCCGGCGTGGTGGGCCTGGTGCTGGGCATGCTCGAGTGCGCTGATCGCGTCGACAAGCTTGTCGGCGAGGCCCGAGATCCGATCGGACACGGCGCCGATGCCGCGCGACGGTCCGGCTGCCCCGAGCACGCCGAGATAGCGGGCCGTGGCCGGCAGGATCATCGTCGAGGCGATGTCCACGGCGCAGTTGGCCTCGATGTTCTGGACCTTGACGTAGCGCTCCCAGTTGATCTCGACACGGGAGGCGAGTTCCCGTTCGGACAGCACCCCGAACTTCGAGAACAGGGACTTGGCCTTGTCGGTGGTCAGGGCCGGCAGCGCATCGACCGTTGTCCGGTTATTGGGCAGCCCACGGCGAGCCGCCTCGGCGTGCCATTCCTCGGAGTAGCCGTTGCCCTCGAACAGGACCTGCTGATTGGCCTTGACGATCTTCGAGAGGATGCTGGTCAGGCCGGCGAAATTGCCGTGCTCAACCTTCTCCAGCTCGTCGGCGAGCTGGGCCAGCGAGTCGGCCACGGCCGTGTTGAGGACGGTCTGAGGCCAGTAGATGGGCGCCGAGGAGCCGACTGCCCGGAACTCGAACTTGTTGCCGGTGAAGGCGAACGGCGAGGTCCGGTTGCGGTCGGTCGCGTCCTTGGGCAGGACGGGCAGGGAGATCACGCCCAGATCGGCCGAGCCACCCTTCTTGGAGCTGGAGGTTGCGCCCTTGCCCAGCTGCTCGACCACATCCTCGAGCTGCGAGCCGAGGAAGATCGACATGATCGCCGGCGGGGCCTCGTTGGCACCCAGGCGGTGGTCCTGGCCGGCATCGGCAATGCTCGCCCGGAGGAGGTCGGCGTGGACGTTGACGCCGCGGATGACAGCCACGAGGAAGGCCAGGAACTGGGCGTTGGCGTGCGGGTCGTTGCCCGGGTCCAGGAGATTCTCGCCCTCATCGGTGGCCATCGACCAGTTGTTGTGCTTGCCCGAACCGTTGATCCCTGCGAACGGCTTCTCGTGGATCAGGAACATCAGGCCGTGGCGCGGCGCGAGCCGGCGCATCATGCTCATGACCAGCATGTTGTGGTCGGAGCCAACCGAGGTCGGCTCATACACCGGCGCCATCTCAAACTGGCCGGGCGCGACCTCGTTGTGGCGGGTCTTGGACGGGATCCCCAGGCGCCACAGCTCCCGGTCGAGATCCATCATGAAGGCCAGGATTCGCTCGCGGATCGAGCCGAAGTACTGGTCCTCCAGCTCCTGGCCCTTGGGCGACGGGGCGCCGAAGAGCGTCCGGCCGGTCAGGATCAGGTCCGGTCGCTGCTCGGCCAGGCGCCGGTCGACCAGGAAGTACTCCTGCTCAGGTCCGATGTTCGTGAACACCCGGGTGGCCGCGGTGTTGTCGAACCAGCGCAGGACGCGCAGGGCCTCCTTGCCCAGGGCCGCCTGCGAGCGGAGCAGCGGGATCTTGTGGTCGAGGGCCTCGCCCGTGTACGACACGAAGGCCGTCGGGATGGTCAGGGTGACGCCGTTCGGCTCCACCTGCAGGAAGATTGGGCTGGTGACATCCCAGGCGGTGTAGCCGCGGGCCTCGAAGGTGGCCCGGATGCCGCCTGACGGGAAGGAGCTGGCGTCGGGCTCGCCCTGGACCAGGGTCTTGCCCGAGAACTCGGCCATCGTCCGGCCCTCGCCGGTCGGGCTCAGGAACGAGTCGTGCTTCTCGGCCGTGGAGCCGGTCATCGGCACGAACCAGTGGGTGTAGTGGGTGGCGCCGTGGGCCATCGCCCACTCCTTCACGCCCTGGGCGACCGCGTCCATGATCGCCGGATCAAACGGTTCGTGGCCCTCGATCGTCCGGCGCAGCTTCTTGAAGACGGGCTTGGCCAGGTACTCCCGCTGGGCTTCCTCGTGGAACACGTACTGGCCGTAGATCGCCTCGCCGGCATTCTCAAGGTAGTCCTGGGTGGACGTGATCTTGTGGTTGGCGATCGTGGCGATCGCCGTCTGACGGGCAGTCATGGGGTGTCCTCCAGGTTGAGCAGGGATGTCGGACGGCAGCCGCAGCAGGCCGGGGCTTCGCGCGCGAGCGCCCCGCCTCCAGATCGACGCGTGTTAGCCGAAGTATCGGTAAAACGGAACCCTCCGAGTCCGCGCGTCGGGTTGCGGTTCGGTGACGATCTCGGCCGGCTAGCCGCCGGTACTGGTCATCACGTAGACCCCGGCGGGAACCCCGCCGCCCGAGCTGACGCCGAACGTAACAAGGAGCAGGCCGCTCGACGGGTCGAGCCTGAGCGTTGGGCCGCCCGCGTCAAGCGCGGTGAGGGTGCTTCCCGACCATGTGCCGGAAGCCGCCCTCGTGAACAGGTCGATGCGGTGATCGCCGACGACCACCACATCCACGACCCCGGTCGACCCATCGAGCTGGACCGAGTTCGAGCCCACGTCGGTCGTAAACCGGGCGGAGCTCCAGGTGCCGCCTGATCGAGTGGCGTAGTACGTGCCGTCCCTGGCCGACGGATCGGGTCCCACGCAGCCCCCCGGAGCCGGGCTGTGGGTCCAGGTGATGTGCGGGTTGTTGGCCGCATCCAGGACCAGATCCGGCTGCCACTCGAAGCCATCGCCCCTGGCCACATTCTCCGCAGCGAAGCCCGTGCCGTTGAACACGCCGTAGCTGATCCCGGCGTCGCCCCAGTAGGCGATCCGGGCGAGCGAGCCCGTCGGTCCCGAGCCGCAGCGCGACGATTCCCTCCGCAGCAGCACCGTCGATCAGGTAGCGTCGGGCGGTTCCCCCATGGATCGTCTCGAAATACGTCCTGCCGTTGTTGAGGACGACCAGGTACAGGGTGCCAGCCGACTCCCGGAAGGCCTCGAGCCCGTCACCCCTCTCGCCGAGCCGGATCGGAGCCCCCCAGGCTGATCCGGGGCTCGCCTGGATTCGATAGTCAACGGCGGCGAAGCCCGGCGTCCCGCAGCCGCCGTCGCCCAGCTCGTCATAGGCGAGGTAGGTCGTGCCGCCGTCGAACGCCAGCCGCGGATCCAGGTCCGTGCTGTGAGCGGCAGGTGCGAAGTGGGTAGTTGCCCAGGTGCCGCCTGGGCTGGCTACCGCGTACAGGATCCCGCTGACGCACACGCTGGCCAGGTGGAACCTGCCGGCTGCATCGATTCCCACGGCATCCGGGCTGCCACATGCGCCTGACCCGGGTACGAGGACCGGCTGCGTCCCGCCTGTGGCCGGTGGAAGGGCCTGTGGCGTTGGGCTGGCGCTGGGTGGTGCATCGGTTGGAACCTGGCTGTCCGCCGGGCTGGGTGACGCCTCGGGCGTTGGACCCGGTGTGGCATCGGGCGGCACGGTCGGGGAAAACCACGGCAGCGCCGAAGCGAATCCGGCGGCCGTCGGTCCGGGGCTGGCGGCAACCCCCGGGCTCGATGCGGGGATCGACGGCGAGGCTGCGCTCGAGCAGGCCCCTACGACGATCGCGAAGCTCGCGACGAGCGCAAGGGTCACGGTCCCGTGCGTGCTTGGAAGTTGTTGCGCCATCCCACCGCTCCAAAGGTCTGCGCGCCAAGGTGAAGGTACTCCTCAAGCGGTTAGGACGACAATGCCCCGGGCGGTGCTACGACCCTGATCAAGGTCTGGGACGCCCCGCTCCCAGCGTTGATGGACGAGCGGCCGTACGCGGCGTTCGTAGATCTCGGCGAGCTGCTCCGTCGTCGCTTCCGACAGCGCCGGCAGATCGGCGGCGGCGGCATTGCCCCGGGCCTGTTCAGGGGTTTTGGCACCCGGAATGGCAGCGCTGACCGCGGCCTGCATGAGAATCCAGCGCAGGGCGAACCGGGCCAGGGTCTCGCCTTCGGGCACCAGCGGACGGAGCTCCTCGACGATCTCCAGACCCGTCTCATAGTCGACCCCTGCAAACGTCTCGCCGACATCGAACTCCTCGCCGTGACGGTTGAAGCTGCGATGGTCGCTGGCCTCGAACGATGAGGAGCTACTGAACTTGCCGGTGAGCAGACCCGAGGCCAGCGCCACCCGGGCGATGATCCCCACGTCCCGCCAGCCTGCCCCTCGAGGCAAACGTCCAGTTCCTGACGGTGCTGGCCACGAAGATGCCCTACATCGGTCGCGGCTAGCACTGATTCGGCGTCCGCCGTATCGTTCCGGGCCATGACCGAACTCGCCGTTCCCGCGCAGACCAGTCCCGGCTTCTCATTCCGATTGAAGGTCCTGCTCAGCCTCATCCTGACCGGGCAGTTCATGGCCGTCCTGGACGCGTCGATCGTGAACGTGGCGATCCCCACCATCCGACACGATCTCCAGGCGTCGGGGTCCGACCTCCAGCTCATCGTGGCGGGCTATGTCATCGCCTACGCCGTCCTGCTGATCACGGGCGCCCGGATTGGCATGCGCTATGGCTTTCGACGGGCATTCCTGTCGGGCCTGGCCCTGTTCACCGTCGCGTCACTCGCCTGCGGGGTCGCGCCGACGAGTCAGATCCTCATCCTGGACCGGGCCATCCAGGGTGCCGGCGCCGCCTTCATGGTGCCCCAGGTCTTCAGCATGATCCAGCGCAACTTCAGCGGACCGGCCCGGGCCCAGGCCCTCAGCCTGTGGGCCGCAACCCTGGCCCTGGGCGGTCTCGTCGGGCAGGTCCTGGGCGGCGTGCTGGTCAGCGCCGACATCCTGGGCACGGGCTGGCGACCGGTCTTCCTTGTGAACGTCCCGATCGGCATCGCCTTACTGGTCGCCTCGTTCCGGTTCCTGCCGACGGACCGACCCGAACGGGCCCGACCGCATGACATCGCGGGCCTGATCTCGCTGGCCGCCGCGGTTCTCCTCCTGGTGGTCCCGCTGGTGCTTGACCACGAGCAGGGCTGGCCCGCCTGGACGTTCGTGTCCTTCGGGCTGAGCCTTGCCGCACTGGTCCTGTTTGCCCTGGTCGAACGCTCGGTGGACCGCCGGGGCGGCGCGCCGCTGATCGCCGAGCGGGTCCTGTTTGCGCCGGGCATGCCGGCTGCCCTGGTGGCCGTGGTCCTGGCCCTGGCCGCCTATGGCGGCTTCCTGTTCACCTTCACCCAGCACCTCCAGGCGGGACTCCACGACTCGGCCCTGCAGGCCGGCCTGACGTTCGTTCCACTGGCCATCGGCTTCGCCCTGTCGAGCCTGAACTGGCGACGGCTGCCGGCTGGCTGGCACCAGCTGATCATCCCGGCAGGCTGCGTCATCGCCGCGACCGGCTACCTGATCACGGGCCTGGCCGTCGCTGACGGCGGCACCGGCGGACTGCTCTTGCCACCGGCGTTGTTCCTGGGCGGCTTCGGCCAGGGCCTGGCGGCCAGCCCGATCCTGACCGTTGCCCTATCCAAGGTCGCGCCGCAGGACGCACCCGACGCCAGCGGCGTGCTGACCACGGTGATCCAGCTGGGCCTGGTCCTGGGAGTGGCTACCTTCGGCAGCATCTTCCTGACCCAGGCCGCCCTGCCCGGCGTCCATCCCACGGCCAGCGCCATCGCCTTCACCCTGTGGCTGATCGTGGCCGCACTGCTGGCCTGCGCGGTCGCCGCGCTGGTGATGGTCCGGGCGCAGCCATTCCAGTCTGCCGCCGCCGACGGGGCGGGCGCCGACCTCGGAGCGGTCCCAGTCGACGCAGCTTGACCGCCCAGCGCCCGGAACGCAGGCGAGTCAGAGTGCCCTTTGAGCCGTTCGACCTTGTCCCGCTTGGGAGGACGTCGCTGTCCGTGACCCGCCTCGCCTTTGGCGGAGCATCGATCGGCGGCCTGTTTCAAGCGGTCCAGCCGGCTGACGCCGTGGCCATGGTCGACTATGCCTGGTCGCTTGGCATCCGCTACTTCGATGTCGCCCCGCTGTACGGCTATGGCGCTGCGGAACGGAGAATGGGAACCGCTTTGGCGGATCGACCCAGGGGCGACTTCGTGCTCTCGACCAAGGTCGGCCGGCTCGTCCGCGCGGCGGGCGACCTGGGGCCTGGCCACGACGTGGATCGCCAGGTGCTTGGCGAGCGGTCCGATGCGTTCTATGCCGACATCGGCAGCCGCCGGATGGTCTTTGACTATTCCGGGGATGGCGTGCGCCGCTCGATTGAGGACAGCCTGGAACGCCTGGGTCTCGCCCGTGTCGACATCGTCTACATCCACGACCCGGACGATCACTGGCAGGCGGCCCTGGACCAGGCGTACCCAGCGCTCGAACGCCTCCGGGCGGATGGAGTGGTCGGTGCGATCGGCGCCGGCATGAACCAGTCGGCAATGCTGGCTCGATTTGCCCAGGAGACCGACATCGACGTCATCCTCCTGGCCAGCCGCTACACGCTCCTGGACCAGGACGCCCTGGCCAGCCTGTTGCCGCTCTGCCTTGAGCGCGGGATCGCGGTGATCGTCGCCGGCGTCATGAATACTGGTGTCCTCGTGAATCCGCAGCCCGGCAGCCGTTTCGACTACGGCCCGGCACCGCTGGGCGTGATCGAGCGGGCCAGGCGGATCGGGGCGGTCTGCGATCGCCACGGCATCTCGCGCAAAGCCGCCGCGATCCAGTTCCCGCTCGCCCATCCGGCGGTGACCGGGCTCATCGCGGGGGTGCGAACGCGAGCCCACCTGGACGACTACCCGGCCAGCCTGCGCCAGGCCCTACCGGCCGACCTGTGGGCCGAGCTCAAGGCCGATGGTCTGATCGCACCCGACGCCCCCACGCCCGAACAGGCAGCCCAAACGACAACCTTGGAAGGACCTCCGTGAAGCGCCTGGGACAGGTCATCCGCGTCCGACCCGAATCCATCGCTGAATACGAGCGCCTCCACGCCAATCCCTGGCCGCAGGTCAACGCGGCCATGCGCCACGCGAACATCCGGAACTATTCGATCTACCGATTTGGTGAGCTCTTATTTGCGTACCTGGAGTACGTCGGCGACGACTTGGCTGGCGATATGGCCAGCCTGGCCATCAATCCCGAGATCCAGCGATGGTTGGCCCTGACCGACCCCCTGCAGGAGCCGTTTTCCGAGCGTGCGGCGGGTGACTGGTGGCTCAGCCTGCCTGAGATCTTCCACACCGACTAGGTGTCGTTAACGAGCGACGCAACCCATGGCCTGGCTAGCCAGCGGGGCTGGCCACCCTG
>JBBRIV010000065.1:0-12651 GCA_038220425.1 Candidatus Limnocylindrales bacterium | reverse complement strand
ACCGGATCAAAGACCAGGGCATCGGCCAGGCCCGAGGCATCGGCGCGCAGGCCGGCCAGGATCGTGACAGCCAGCGTGCCCGATCCGGCGCCGTCCTCACGCACCACGAACGGGTCCGGCCGGCCGAGTTCGGTCCAGGCGGCCGCCAGCCGGCGAGCCAGGGTCGCCCCGAAGATCGGATGGGTCTCGGGAGCCGTCAGGAAGTCACCGCTCCGATCCGGTCGCGCGGTCGAGGACCGGTAGTAGCCATGGTCCGGGTGGTACAGCGCGATCTCCATGAACCGGGCGAAGGTCAGCGGGCCGCTCAGCGCAATCTCGGCCCGGATGAGCTCGAGCAGCCCCGGCTCGTGCTCGGTCGGGAGGGGACCGGGCGGCGTCGTTCGGCGCAGTCCTGCCTGGATCCCTGCCTGTAGCCGGCCCGGCTCGGTCGTGTCCGGCTCGGTCATGAGCGGTTGACCAGCCGGATTCCTGGCCCGACCAGCGAATGGCCGCCGAGCAGGATCGGGATCGATGCCTGGGCAGCGGAAGCGGTCAGCGGGGCGAGCCAGGGATCCCTGACGGAGGCTGCGTCGAGGAGATCGGATGCGAACCGATCCTCGGCGGCCGGCCAGCCCGATTCGTCGGCGCCCAGGCGATGGGCCAGGAGGACCCGGCTGTCGACGAGGGCTGCATCGCCCAGCTCGGCCAACCTGGCGCCCAGGGCAGCCGGCCCATCCCGGTCGAGCAGCGCACCCAGGACGGAGCGGGGTGGTCGCTGACGGCCTTCGGCGGCCAGCGGCCCAGACGCCCGCAGGCCGCGTTCCTCGATCAGGGCCCGGACCCGGCAGCGGGCCGTGCGTTCGAGCCAGGCCAGGGCGGCCGCCGACGTCCGGCCGGCGATCACCAGCTCGGCAGTTGGGTTGGCCAGGACCTGCCGGATCCGGGCCAGCCGCTCGACCACTGGTCCGTCCTCCGGGTGAGGGCCGGGATCGAGCGACGCACCGTGGGACTCGAGCAGGACCAGGTCGAGCGGCGAGTCGAGGTCCACGCCCAATCGATAGCGCGCACGCAGGTCGGCCACCGGAATCCCGGCCTGCTCGGAGAGCCAGCGCGGGAGGGCATTGTCGGATGGAGTGTCCACGGGGAGCGCGCGCAGCCAGGCGGCGTCGGCCACAGCCAGGACGTCTGAGGAGAAGCGGTTGTTGGTGACCGCCAAGGGACCACGTCCGCCGGCGCAGTTCACGAACGTCCGTCGATCGGCCGGGCCGGCCAGGGGAATCGCCCCCGATCCCAGGATCACCAGGCCGCCCTCGGACACCTCGCCCAGGGCCGCTGCAAGCCGCGCCCCGAACGGTTGACCGTCGGGCCGGCCGCTGATCAGCCTCACCGCGGTTGCGCCGGCCCGTTCGAAGCCGGCCAGGTGCACCCGGGCGAGTCGCTCCCGGGCGGCCGCCAGCCGGCGCTCCCGCGGGCCTGCGCTCAGCCCGGCCTGCGGGTGGAAGATGAGGACGGTGACCGGTGGCATGGCCCGAGTGTATGGCTGACGGAGGTTGGAATGGCGGGACGGCGAGCCCGGGCGTATATCGGCCTGGGCGCCAACATTGGCGATCCAGCCGGCAAGCTCAAGGCGGCGGTCCATGCCCTGGCCGCGTTGCCCGACGTGCGCCTGGTAGGCGTGTCCCGGCTGTATGCCACCGATCCCGTGGGGGTCACCGACCAGGCCGAGTTCCGGAACGCCGTCGTGGCCCTGGACGCGCCGGCCGGCCCCGACATGGCGACCGGTGCGATTGCCCTGCTGATCGCTCTCAAAGGGCTTGAGACGGCCTTCGGGCGGCAGGTCCGCAAGCGTTGGGGACCGCGCGAGCTGGATCTCGACCTGCTGATCTTTGGCCGGGCACGCCTCGCCATCGAGCGCCCGCCGGCCGGGCGCTCGCTTGACGCAGGTCAGGATCCGGCCCGGGCCGCCCGCCTGCTCGAGGTCCCCCACCCCTCGGCCGCCGGGCGGCTGTTCGTGCTGGCGCCGCTGGCCGACCTGGCTGAGGGGCTGGTCCCGCCGGGCTGGCACGAGTCGGTGGGTCGTGCTCGTCGGCGGCGCGAGATCGCCGAAGGCCCGCAGTCAGTTCGGGCGATCGCCGCCTGGGATCCGGCGAACAGGGATTGGAGGCTCCTCGCCTAGAGGCTCCTCGCCTAGAGGCTCCTCGCCTAGAGGCGTACCCGCGGCGGCCGGGAGCGATCGTCCATCTGGACGGTGTCCACGAAGCGTACGTGCATCTCGCGATGGGACATGACCAGTGAATGCGTCCGGGCGCCGCCGCCGAAGAAGCGCACGCCGTGGAGCAGGTCGCCGCTGGTCACCCCGGTGGCGGCAAAGACCAGGTTGTCGCCGGAGGCCAGGTCGGCCGTGAAGTACACCCGGCCTTCGTCGTCGTCATTGCCCATCAGCCTCGCCCGGGCCCGCTCCTCGTCGTTGCGGAACCTGAAGCGAGCCTGGATCTCGCCGCCCAGGCAGCGCAGCGCGGCGGCGGTGATCACGCCCTCAGGCGCTCCGCCGGTGCCCATCACCGCATGCACCCCGGTGCCCGAGACGGCCGTGCTGATCGCCGCCGACAGGTCGCCGTCGGAGATGAGCTTGATCCGGGCCCCGGCGGCCCGGACTTCGGCGATGAGGTCGTCGTGGCGGGGCCGCTCCAGGATCACGATCGTGATGTCGGCAACGCGCCGCCCGAGGGCTTCGGCGATGCGGTGGCAGTTCTCGGTGGGGCTCTTCGTGATGTCGACCTTGCCCGCCGCGATCGGACCAACGCACAGCTTCTCGAGATAGGTGTCGGGGGCGTGGAGCAGGCCGCCTCGCTCGGCCGCAGCCAGGACGGTGATCGCGTTGGCCTGGCCGTGAGCCACCAGGTTGGTGCCTTCTAGCGGATCGACGGCGATATCGACAGCCGTTGCGGCCTCGCGCGCCTCGGCGCCCTTGCGGCCCACTTCCTCGCCGATGTAGAGCATCGGCGCCTCGTCCCGTTCGCCCTCGCCGATCACGATCGTGCCGGCCATGTCGATCTCGTCCATCGTCCGGCGCATTGCCTCGACGGCGGCCCGGTCGGCATTGTCCTTTTCGCCCCGGCCCATGAAGCGAGCGGAGGCGATCGCTGCGGCTTCGGTGACCCGGACCATCTCCAGGGCGAGGAGGGGTTCCATGTGTGTGTCCTCCGGCTGGGTCGCGGCTGCGCCTAGTGGCGGAAGTGGCGGCGGCCGGTGAAGACCATGGCCAGGTGATGGCGGTCGGCGATCTCGATGGCCATCTCGTCCCGGATCGAGCCACCCGGCTGGATGATTGCACTCACCCCGGAGTTCGCCGCCTGGGCGATTCCGTCGGGGAACGGGAAGTAGGCATCGCTGGCCATCACCGACATCCGGGCCCGGTCGCCGGCCCGGCGCAGGGCCACCTCCACCGACACCTGGCGACTGGCCTGGGCCGCCCCGATCCCGACCGTGGCCGCGTTGCGAGCGAGCACGATCGCGTTCGAACGGACGTGGCGGACCGCCCGCCAGGCGAAGAGCAGGTCGGTCAGCTCCTCCAGGGTGGGCCGCCGCCGGGTGACCACCTGGAGCTGGCGCTTGTCGAGCTCGAGCGAGTCCTGGCTCTCGACCAGGAGGCCGCCGCTGACCCGCTTGAAGTCGAGGTTGGCGATGCCGTAGTCGCGCAGGCCCTCGGATGGGTCGGGCGGCACGGCCAGCAGCTCCAGGCCGCTCTTCTGGCGGAGGATGCCCAGGGCCGCCTCGGAGAAGCCCGGTGCGATCACTGCCTCGTAGGAGTTGGCGGCAATCTCCCGGGCGGTGGCCCCGTCCAGCTCTCGATTGACGCCGACGATTCCGCCGAAGGCGGCGACCGGATCGGTCTCCAGGGCATGCCGGTAGGCCTCGACCAGCTCGTCATGGGAGGCCATGCCCACGGGATCGGTGTGCTTGACGATCGCCACCGTGGGCGCCGTGAAGTCCTTGGCCATTCGATAGGCGGCATCCAGGTCGAGCAGGTTGTTGAAGCTGGGCTGGCCACCCTGGAGCTGGCGGGCATCAGCCAGCGAGCCGCTCCGGTGGGTGGTCTCGCGGTAGAACGCGGCCCGCTGGTGGGGGTTTTCGCCGTAGCGCAGGTCTTCGACCTTCTCCAGGACCATCGCCAGGCGGGTGGGGAACTGGGTTCCCGAAACCTGGTCGATGTAGGCGGCGATCTCCGCGTGATAGGCAGCCACGATCCCGAACGCCTCGGCGGCCAGCTGCTGGCGGAGCTCGCCCGACAGCGACCCCAGCTCGCGCAGCTCGCGGGCCACTCGGCCGTAATGGGTAGGGTTGGCGATCGCCGCAACGGCGGCGTAGTTGCGGGCCGCTGCGCCGAGCAGGGCCACCCCGCCGACGTCGATCAGCTCGATGACCTCGGACAGGGCAACCTGCCGGGCACCCACCTGGGGCGCGAACGGCTTGATGTTGACGACCACGATGTCGATCGCGCCGATGCCCTGGGCGGCCAGCTCCTCGAGCTGGGCCGGGTCGTCGCGGCGAGCCAGGATGCCGGCGTAGACGGCCGGGTGGAATGTTTTGACCTGGCCGCCCACGAGCGGCGGAACATTGGTCAGGTCCGAAACCGAGCCGACCTGGATGCCATCCTCGGCCAGGTGGTCACGGGTGCCGTCGGTGGCGTAGATCTCAACGCCGAGCGACTGCAGCTCCCGAGCAAATGTGCTGATGCCGTCGCGGCTGGCCACCGAGAGCAGGGCTCGCACCCGGGCTTCCTCCCTCTCATCGGCGGGCGGTCCCGCACCTGCGGCCGAGTATAGCGTCCCGGCGTGGCATACTCGGAACCCTCGCCCGGCCCGTGAGCCGTCCGCTGACAGGGAGAATCCAACCGGTGACGCGCCCGCCCTGGGAATACCTGTTCCAGTCGTTCAGCGCCGTGCATTTCCACGACCTGTTCTACCCGATTGCGCTGGGCTCGCTGGTCATGCTCGTGGCCCTGTGCGTGCTGTACGCCGTGCGGACCCGCCAGCTCCGCCACCACGCCCCATTCCTGGACCTGTACGAGTGGCTCCTGTGGACGGGGATCATCGCCTTCGGGCTGCTCCTGATCTTCGCGATCTTCGTGTGGGACTTCTTCTTCGTGCTGATCACCGTGATCGTGGCCAGTGCCGTGTTCATCTGGATCCGGTTCGTGCGCTTCCCGCCGATGCTCGCCCTGTACGAGCAGAAACTGGCCCGCCAGCGCTACCTGAGCCGCCAGAAATACGCCCATCCCGAGGCGACCATCCGGGTCAAGACCACCCGGCCCGCCCGGACGACCCGGCTGGCCCCGGCAAAGCGGACCCGCAAGCGCCGCTGACCAAGTGCCGCTGACCGTGACTGCAGGCCAGGCGCCGCTCGCGTTGTTTGTGGGCCACTGATCGTGGAGATTCGCCGGTTCGGGATTGGCCAGCGCCGACCTGATGGACCGGCCGGGACCCACAACGTGCGCGCCGCGGTCATCGATTCGGGGCTGGCCGGCGTGGTCATCGAGCTGGCCCTGGGCCGTCACGCCGTGATCGAACCGCATTCCAACCCGAACACGACCTGGTTCGTGGTGATCGAGGGCGGCGGCTTCGTGAGCGTGGGTGGGGAGCGAGCCCGGGTGTTTGCTGGTGAGGCCGTTCTGTGGCCGGCCGGTGTGCTCCATGGCGCGACCACCGAGCTCTCCGAGATGCGCGCAATCGTGGTCGAGTTCCCGGCTGCCGAGTTGAGCCTGGGACCGGGCGCCGAGATCGTGGACGGGCGGGTCGTTCCGGCAGGCGGCGCCGGGGCGCTGCCCGTCACGCCCGCCGACGGGCGGCTCGTGGATGAGCGGCCGGCCCCCTATGACCCGCGCCACGGCGAACCGCGCTAAGTGTTGCCGTCCCGGTCGGCGGGCGACGGAGCGGCAGGGCTCCGGGTGGGGCGCCTGGGCGTACGTCTGTGACCGTGTCCCCTCCCAACGTCGTCGTGTGCCGGGCGCCGGAGGATGGCAACCTGGCCGCCGCGCTCCACCGCGAGCTGGCCGTCCGAGGGATCGACGGCTGGCCATCGGGGCCGGAGATTGCCGCCGAGTATGCGTCGGCCGAGCTGGTCGTCCGACTCGCTGCAAGTCACGGCCTGGTCGTGCTCGCGACACCTGCGGCCACCGCTTGGCCATTCGCCGTCACTACGATGCGATTCGCGCGCGAGCTCAGCCGGGCCGTGCTCATCCTGGCGATGGGCTTGACCGACGACCGCCTGCGCCCGTGGCTCACGCAGTTGCCCTTGCAGGGCTCGGTCCGGGCGTGTGCCGACGCAGTCGAAGCCGCACTGGCTGTCGAGCACTGGTCGCCGCCGGCGGCCGACACCTCGCCCCTGGTTGTCCAATTCGCCGCCGCTCGCACGGAGCTCTTGCGGGTCGCTTCTCACGGCGGCCGGGTGGGCGAACTGGCCGCCAGCGGCATCGACGCTGGCTCGCTGCGCACGGCCGCGCTCCACCTGCGCGGACTCGGCCTGATCGATTTTTCCGGACCTCTCGACGACGAGCGGACCTCGTTCATCACCGTTAGCTAGGAGCCCCGCAGCAGCCGGCGGGCGGATCCGGGGCCGGCGCGGGTCTCCAGACCCCCGGCGTATCCCTCCCGTGTTTGCGGAGCGCGGTTCGGCGCCCGAATCGACCCCTCCGATGCTCGAGCGGCCCCCGAATCAGACCGATTTGAGCATGAGATTGCTCCAGGTACGACTCCTGGCATCGCGGCGCGACCCGCCAGGCGCGCGAAGCCCGTTCGGTAAACCTGGCCGGTATGCAACGACACAGATGTCGACCCGCCGCTCACGCACCGGGTCAGTGGGACTGCGATCCGCGCCCACGGGCCGCGCGGAGCTTGGTGGCCCGGCCAGCGTTCGGGCCGTGGCGGCCCCGGGCCCCGCAGCAGCCGGCCGGCGTCTAAGCCTCGGCGATGAGCGCTCCAAGCTGGCCCAGGATGCGGGCCGTGGCGCCCCACACGTGCAGGCCGTCGATCCGATAGCCGCCATAGCGCAGGGGCCACTCGCCGACCATGCGCTCCACGATCTCGATCGGGGCGCCGGGCAGAAACGCCCCGAGCGACGCCTCCAGGATCCGGCTCACCTCGGCGCTGGATGCATTCAGGACGGGCACCTGGCGGGCAACGGCCACAACCGGGGTGATGCTGAAGCGGCTGACCGGGATCCGTACGAGCTCGAGCCGGCCGATCAGCTCAACGCCGGCGGCCAGCGGGTCGAGACCGATCTCCTCGGCCGCCTCGCGCAGCGCGGTTGCCTCGAGGTCAACGTCGGCCGGATCCACCTTGCCGCCGGGAAACGAGACCTCGCCGCTATGGATTCCGTCGTACGTGGCTCGCTCGGTCAGGATCACGACGGCCGAGCCGTCCAGCGCAGGCGCGACCAGGACCAGCACAGCCGCCGGCCGATCCTCGCCGAGCGGACCCAGCTTGAGTGCCGGCCGGGCCCGTCCGTCGGTGACGGTCGGCATCAGCGCGGCCGGTCCCGCCGGCAGACGACCGACCGGCAGATGACCGCCGGGTCCGGCCAGCCGGCCGGGCAGGCGGGCCAGCCGTTGGGCCGCCTCGTCGAAGCGCATCAGGTGCGGATCAGGAGCGCATCAGTTGGGCAGCTTCGCGCCGGGCGTCCCGCTGGGGCTCTTGTCGGGATCGATATCGGGCACGTCGAAGATCGCCGGTGATCGTCGGCCGTTCCGACCGCTACCCGAACCTGGTCCCCTGGGCACGGCCCGGGCATCACGCGACCCGGCCGAGTCGACCGCCACGGACGAGTCGCCCGAGGTGAACACGATCGCGCCGCTGTTGAGGTCGGCATCGGCCACGATTCGATCGCCCGGCTTGAAGCGGCCCTGGAGCAGAGCCCGGGCGAGCGGGTTCTCGACCAGGCGCTGGATGGTCCGCTTGAGCGGCCGTGCCCCGAACGCTGGGTCGTGGCCTTCCCGGGCGATCAGCGCCTGGGCTGCCGGGGTCATCTCCAGGGTCAGCTCCTGACCGGCCAGGCGCCGGCCAAGATCGGCCAGGAGCAGGCCAACGATGGCCTCCAGCTGGGCATCGGTCAGGGCATGGAAGACGATCACCTCGTCGATCCGGTTGAGGAACTCGGGCCGGAACTGGTGATGGAGCGCCTCGTTCAAGCCCGCCTTCATCGCCTCGTAGCTGGACCCTTCGTTGCCGGCCGCCGCGGCGATCTGCTCGCTGCCGACGTTGCTGGTCATGATCACCAGCGCGTTCCGGAAGTCGACCGTCCGGCCCTGGCCGTCGGTCAGCCGGCCGTCGTCGAGGACCTGGAGCAGGATGTTGAAGACGTCCGGATGGGCCTTCTCGATCTCGTCGAGGAGCACCACCTGGTACGGCCGGCGCCGGACGGCCTCGGTCAGCTGGCCGCCTTCCTCGTAACCGACGTAGCCCGGGGGCGCGCCGACCAGCCGGCTGACCGAGAACTTCTCCATGTACTCACTCATGTCGATCCGGACCATCGCGCTGTCGTCGTCGAACAGGAAGCCGGCCAGGGCCCGGGCGAGCTCGGTCTTGCCGACCCCGGTTGGACCGAGGAACAGGAACGAGCCGATCGGGCGATGGGGATCGCGCAAGCCGGCCCGCGCCCGCCGAACGGCATCGGCCACGGCCTCGATCGCCTCGTCCTGGCCGACCACCCGCTGATGGAGGCGCTCCTCCATGCGGATCAGCTTGGCCGTTTCGCCTTCGAGCAGCTTGGTCACGGGGATGCCGGTCCATGACCCGACGATCTCGGCGATGTCGTCGGCATCGACCTCTTCCTTGAGCAGCCGGCCCGGGCCGTCCAGGGCGGTCAGCGCCGCTTCCTGCTGGCGGAGCCGGTCCTGGAGCTGGATGAGCGTGCCGTATTTGAGCTCGGCGGCGCGACCGTAGTCCGCCTCACGTTCAACCTGTTCGATCCGGGTCATGAGTGCCTCGAGCTCGGACTTCGTCGCCCGGATCGCGCCGATCGCGTCCTTCTCGGCCCGCCAGCGCTGGCGCATCCCGCCGGCGCTCTCCTCGATCTCGCTGAGCTCACGCTCGAGGGCTTCGAGACGGGCCTTCGAGGCGTCGTCCTTCTCCTTGCGCAGGGCCTCCCGCTCGATCTCGAGCTGGATCCGGCGCCGTTCGAGCTCGTCCAGCTCGACCGGCATCGAATCGATCTCCATCCGCAGCCGGCTGGCCGATTCGTCGACGAGGTCGATCGCCTTGTCGGGCAGGAACCGGTCGGTGATGTAGCGGTTGGACATGGTGGCCGCCGCGACCAGGGCCGAATCCGTGATCCGGACGCCGTGGTGGACTTCGTAGCGCTCGCGCAGGCCGCGCAGGATCGAGATCGTCTCCTCGACACTGGGCTGGTCCACCACGACCGGCTGGAAGCGGCGCTCCAGGGCGGCGTCCTTCTCGATGTGTTTGCGGTATTCGTCGAGGGTGGTGGCCCCGATCGTGTGCAGCTCGCCCCGGGCGAGCATTGGCTTGAGCAGGTTGCTGGCATCCATCGCGCCTTCGGCCGCGCCGGCCCCGACCACGGTGTGCAGCTCGTCGATGAACAGGATGACCCGCCCGGCCGAATCCTTGACCTCCTTGAGGACGGCCTTGAGGCGCTCCTCGAACTCGCCTCGGAACTTGGCCCCGGCGATCAGGGCGCCCAGGTCAAGGGAGATGACCCGCTTGTCGCGGAGGGTCTCGGGCACGTCGCCCCGGATGATTCGCTGGGCCAGCCCTTCGACGATGGCCGTCTTGCCCACCCCCGGCTCACCGATCAGGACCGGGTTGTTCTTGGTTCGCCGGCTGAGGACCTGGATGACCCGGCGGATCTCGTCGTCCCGGCCGATGACGGGGTCGAGGGTGCCCGCCCGGGCTTCCGTGGTCAGGTCGCGGCCGTACTTCTCGAGCGCCTGGTAGGTCGCCTCGGGGTTGTCGGAGGTGACCCGCTGGCTGCCCCGGACACTCTGGAGTGCCCCGAAGATCGCCTCGCGGCCGGCTCCGTGGCGCTCAAGCAAGGCCTGCGCCTCGCCGCCCGATTCGGCCACGCCCAGGAGCAGGTGCTCCGTGGAGACGTACTCGTCGGTCATCCGCTGGGCTTCCTCCTCGGCTCGTTCGATGACCCGCTTGGCCCGCGGGTCGAGGGTCAGCTGGCCGCCCTGGACCCGGGCGCGCCGGGCCAGCAGCCCGGCCAGCTCGTCGCGGAACGCGGGCAGGTCCACGCCCAGCCGCCGGAGCGTCTCGGCCGGGACTCCATCGTCGGGCTCGACGAGCGCGGCCAGGAGGTGTTCGGCGTCGAGGATCGGGCTCTCGAGGGTCGTCGCGTTGTGCTGCGCGGCGACGATGGCCTCCTGGGCCTTCTGGGTAAATCGATCAAGTTGCATGGTGCTGTCTCGCTATGAGGTCGGGGCCTGCGGATCAGGCGGGTCGACGAGGTCCAGGAATGCGACAGCCGCGTTGCGCGCTTCGTCGCCCAGGTTGGTTGGCAGGCTGACCCGGATGGTCACGAGGAGGTCGCCGGTTGGCTTGACCCCGTCCTTGGGCTTGAGCCGGGGCATGCCCTGGCCGGTCAGTCGAAAGGTTCGGCCGTTCTGGGTCCCGGCCGGGATCTTGAGCAGGACCTTGCCCTTGAGCGTCTCGACCGGTACCTCGGCCCCGAGCAGGGCCTCGCGCAATCCGATCGGGAGCTCGCGGCTGAGGTCGGCGCCTGTTCGGCTGAAGGTGCTGTGCGGCCGGACCCGGGTGACCAGGTCCAGGTCGCCGCCGTCGGCACCCTTGCCCCGCAGGCGGATCCGGCTGCCGGTCTCCACCCCGCGCGGGACGGACACCTCGAGGCGTTTGCCGTCGACCTCGAGCAGCCGGCTGGTGCCATGAAAGGCTTCGTCGAGTCCAAGGTCGACGGTGGCCTCACTGGTCACCTGGCCGTGGGCCGGATTGGACCGGCCGCGGGCCTGGCCGGCGCCCCCCGGCTGGCCGTCCATGTTCAGGCCGGCCAGGATGTCCTCGAAGCTGGTCCCGCCAACCGGCCGTGAGCCGCGCCCGCCGCTGGCCGGCGATTGCTGGCCACCGCCCCCGGCGGCGGCCCCAAAGAACGTCGAGAAGAAGTCACTGAAGCCGCCACCCGGATCGCCGCCCCGGAACTCGTAGCGGATTCCGCCGGCACCGGCTGCCGGTCCGGATCGACCGCCCCGGCTGCCCGGCGAGCGTCCACCGGCGGCACCCGACAGGCTCTCCCAGTTGGCTCCGAGCTGGTCGTATTTCGAGCGCTTGGCGGGGTCCGAGAGGACCTCGTTGGCCTCGTTGATCTCCTTGAACTTCGCTTCGGCGGCCCGGTCACCGGGCTTGATGTCGGGGTGGTGCTGGCGGGCCAGCTTGCGGAAGGCGCGCTTGATCTCGGCGGGGGTAGCTTCGCGCTTGACCCCCAGCGTCGCGTAGTAATCGCGATAGTCCATCAGCAGGTCCTCCGGGCGTCGTCACCCGCCACCTGGCGCAGATTGGGCCGGCCATTCGCCGGCGAGCTGCCGGCCGATCTGGTCAGCGGCTGGTTCGAGCCCGGACCGCGACGGGCGGCTGGTCGGTCGGCGGGAACGTGGGCCGAACGGCCGGCCCACCCCCACTCGGCGTGTCGTTGCGCTCGGGCAGCGGCAGCGGCCGAGGGGCCAGCGGTCGAGGACGACGCCGGAGCGCGTTCTCGAGGACCTGGGTCATGTCGTCGACCATGATCAGCTTGATCTGCTTGCGAATCTCTTCCGGGATGTCGCGCAGGTCGCGCTCGTTCTTCCTGGGCAGGATCACCACGCCCGCACCGGACAGATGGGCCGCCAGGATCTTGCTCTTGAGCCCGCCGATCGGGAGGACCCGGCCGCGCAGGGTGATCTCACCGGTCATGGCCACGTCCTTGCGGACGGGAATTCCGGTCAGCGCACTGACCATCGCCGTGGCCATCGTCACGCCGGCCGACGGGCCGTCCTTGGGGATGCCCCCGGCCGGGACATGGATATGGAGCGTGTTGCGCTCGAAGATCTCGCGCTCGATCCCCAGCGAGGCCGCGTTGGCCCGGATCCAGGACAGGGCGGCCCGGGCGGACTCGCGCATCACTTCACCGAGCTGTCCGGTGAGGATGAAGTCCTCCTTGCCCTCCATCTTGGTGACCTCGACCGCGACGATGTCGCCGCCGGCTTCGGTCACGACCAGGCCCGTTGCGGCCCCGGTCTGATCTTCTGATTCGAGCTCGCCGTACTCCCAGCGCGGCGGTCCGAGGTACTCCTCGAGTCGCTTGACGTCGACGACGGTCTTGCGCTTGCGACCCTCAGCCACGCTGCGGGCAACCTTGCGCATGACGTTGGCGATCTCGCGCTCGAGATTCCGGACGCCGGCTTCCTTGGTGTAGGCCTGGACCAGCCGGATCATCGCCTCGGGCGTGATCTCGATCCGCTTTTCGGTCAGGCCGTGGTTCTCCATCTGCTTGGGGACGAGGAAGCGCCGGCCGATCTCGATCTTTTCCTGCTGGGTGTAGCCGGGCAGCTGGATGATCTCCATCCGGTCGCGCAGGGCGGCGGGGATCGGATCGGCCAGGTTGCCGGTGGCGATGAACAGGACCTTGCTCAGGTCGAAGGGCACCTCCAGGTAGTTGTCCTGGAAG
>JBBRIV010000064.1:0-12788 GCA_038220425.1 Candidatus Limnocylindrales bacterium | reverse complement strand
CCGCCCGGGGCGAGATAGCGCTCCACGACACCGCTGCTCGGCCGGAAGTCGTGCTCGCTGTCCTCGGCGTTGATCCGGAATTCGAGAGCGTGGCCGCGCAGGATCACGTCGGCCTGGCTGAAGCCCAGCGGCTCGCCGGCGGCAATCCGGATCTGGGTCACGACCATGTCGATCCCGGTCAGCATCTCGGTCACCGGGTGCTCCACCTGGATCCGGCAATTGATCTCGATGAAGTAGGCATTGCCGGCCGGATCGATCAGGAACTCCAGGGTGCCCACGTTCTCGTAGCCGGCCGCGACCACAGCCCGGATGGCCCGATCGGCGAGCTCCACCCGGGCCGCCTCGCCGAGGGCGGGCGTGGGCGCCTCCTCGAGGAACTTCTGGTGGCGGCGCTGGACTGAGCAGTCGCGTTCGCCCAGGTGGACGCCGTGGCCAAAGCGGTCGACGGCCACCTGGACCTCGACGTGGCGGTTGTCCTCCAGCCACTTCTCGAGGTACAGCGAATCGTCGCCGAAGGCCGCCCGGGCCTCAGAGCGGCAGATCTTGAGGGCCGCCTCCAGCTCGCGCGGCGTGCGGACCATGCGCATGCCCTTGCCGCCACCGCCGGCTGAGGGCTTGATGAGTACCGGGTAGCCAATCCGCTCGGCCTCTTCCAGGCCATGCAGGTCGTCCCGGATCATCCCGTTCGAGCCCGGGATCGTGGCCAGTCCGTGGTTGCCCAGCAGGTGTCGGGTAGCTTCCTTGCTGGCGAAGCGCTCGAGCACCTGGGGCGGCGGCCCGATGAAGGTCAGGCCGTGGGCGCGCACGACCTCGGCGAAGCCTTCGTCCTCGGACAGGAAGCCGTAGCCCGGATGGATCGCATCGCAACCCGACACGATCGCGGCGCTGATCACGGCCGGGGCCGACAGGTAGCTCCGCTTGGCATCGGCCGGCCCGATGCAGATTGCCTCATCGGCCAGCTGCACGGCCAGGCTGTCGCGATCGGCTTCGCTGTAGGCCACCACCGCTTCGACGCCCAGGGTCCGGCAGGCGCGCAGGATCCGGACGGCGATCTCGCCCCGTTTGGCAATCAGGATCTTGGTGAACATCAGGCGTCCCGCCCGGGCCGCTCGGCCGGCGCCGAGATCAGCTCGATCCAGACCAGCTCCTGGCCGTATTCGACCGCATCACCGTTCTCAACCAGCCCGGCGCCCACGATCCCGTTGACCGGCGCGACCACTTCCTGGGGGATCCCCAGGACATCGACACTGGCGATCCGGTCGCCGGCCCGCACCCGGGAGCCTGAGCTGATCTCGGGCCGCGAGTGGTAGATCCCCACAGCGGGCGAGGTCGCGGCCGCCCGGTGCGGATCAGCCGGCGGCTCGACGGCCGGACTGGCGTGGGGATGCTCTGGCTGACTGCTCGCTGGGCGGGCGGCCCGTCCCGAGGCGGGCTTCGGGCCGGCCGCCGGAGCGTCGGCCGATCGGCGCAGGCGGACCTTCCAGCCGCCCTCGCGGACCTCCAGCTCGCCCAGTCCGGTGGCGCCCAGCTTGGCGATCAGGGCCGGCAGGAGCTCCTCGGCCAGCCCATCGATCTGGGCGTGGTCGGCGAGGCGAGCGGCCTCATCGCGGTCGGGCACGGATCAGACCTCCTCGCGAGCCGGCGGCTCGTCGTATGGACGGGTGGGATTCGGACCGACCCCGTTGGTGGCCCGGGTCGAGCCTCCCAGCAGGTTGCGCAACCGGTCGGTGAAGCCTGGACGATCCGGGATGATGACCGGCTCCACGTCCAGGGTCGTGAAGGCGCCCAGCGCACGATACCGCCGATAGCGCGCCTCGATCAGGTCATCGAGCGGTTTGCGTTCCAGGACAGCCAGGTGGCGGATGATCGCCGTCTTGATCGTGGCGGCCGTGGCGGGATGGTCGGTGTGGGCGCCCTCGCGCGGTTCGGGGATCACCTCGTCGACCACACCCAGCTGGAGCTGGTCGGCGGCGGTCATGCGCATGGCCAGGGCCGCCGCCGGCGCCTGGTCGGGTGTCCGCCACAGGATGGAGGCGCAGCCCTCGGGGCTGATCACCGAGTAGACCGCGTTCTCGAGAGCCAGGACCACATCGCCCACGGCGATCGCCAGGGCGCCGCCCGAGCCACCCTCGCCGGTGATGACCGTCACGATCGGGGTGCGCAGGCGGGTCATCAGGGCGATCGACTTGGCGATCGACTCGGCGATTCCGCGCTCCTCCGAGTCAGCCCCGGGGTGGGCCCCGGGGACGTCGACGAAGGTCACGATCGGCAGGCCCAGGCGCTCTCCAAGCTCCATCACCCGGATCGCCTTGCGATAGCCCTCGGGATGGGGCATCCCGAAGTTGCGCCGGATGTTCTCGTCCGTTTCGGCGCCCTTCTGCTGGCCGACCACCACGACCCGCCGGCCGTCGATCCGGGCCAGGCCGGCCACGATCGCCGGGTCGTCGCCGAAGTAGCGATCGCCGTGGAGCTCCACAAAGTCGTCGGCAATCAGGGCCAACAGCTCCAGGGTGCGCGGCCGGCGCAGGTTGCGGGCCAGCTGGACGCGGGCCCAGACGGCCGCCGTCGGATCGGCCGGGTCGAGTGGGCCGGCAGCCGAATCCGCGCCGGAACCTTTGCGCCCGGCCCGGTTGATCAGGCGCTCAACCACGGACCACCTCGTCCGATTCGGGGATCACCCGATCGGCCAGGGCGCTCAGGAACGACAGTGGCCGGAAGGCCGCAATGCTGCCATTGTCGGCGCCCGCGTCGGCCAGCTGGACCGGGGCGAGCAGGCCGACCAGCTTGATCAGCTCGTCGCGCAGGTCGGATCGATGGATGACTCGATCGACGAAGCCATGGTTGAACAGGAACTCCGAACGCTGGAAGCCTTCGGGCAGCTCGCCCTGGATCGTCCCGGCGCTGACCCGGGCCCCGGCAAAGCCGATCAGTGCGTTGGGCTCGGCCAGGTTCACGTCGCCGAGGGCCGCGAACGAGGCAAAGACGCCACCGGTGGTGGGGTCGCTCATGAGCGAGATGAGCGGGATGCCGGCCTGGCGCAGGCGCTCCGTGGCCGCCACGGTCTTGACCAGCTGCATGAGCGACAGGGTGCCCTCCTGCATCCGGGCACCGCCCGAGGCAGACACGATCAGCAGCGGGATCCGACGGGCCAGGGCCGCTTCGGCCGACCGGGCAACCTTCTCGCCGACGACGCTGCCCATCGAGCCGCCCATGAACGAGAAGTCCATCACGCAGATCGCGATCGGCCGGCCGCCGATGGCGCCGAAGCCCCACACCGCCGCGTCGCGCAGGCCGGTGTTGGCCTGGGCCGCCGCCACCCGGTCGGGATAGGCCTTGAGGTCCACGAACCCCAGCGGGTCCAGCGACTGGAGGCCCGAGTCACGTTCCTCGAAGGTGTCCTGGTCCAGGAGCAGGCTCAGCCGGGCGGCAGCCGACAGGCGGAAATGATGACCGCAGTTGGAGCACACCCGGAGGGCCTTGTCGAGCTGCTTGTTGAAGAGCATCTCCTGGCAGGTGGGGCACTGGGTCCACAGGTCGGACGGGTAGGCGTCCCGGCGCTGGCGGAACGACGGCAGCTTGATCGGCATCAGGCCAGCCCGCTCTCGTGGCGAGCCCGGCCATGGGCCGCCCGGATCGCCCGGGCCATGGGCTGGGCCGGCCGGCTCAGGCGCCAGGCCACGAGTACCGCGCCGGCCAGCGAGATCGCCGCCGAGGTCAGGGCGCCGCCGATCAACAGAGGACGGGCGTGGAAGGCGGCCTCATCCTCGTCGTCGGTCAGCATCGCCGGATCATCCACCTGGGATTGGCCGAAACCGGGCGCGTTCCTCGAGCCAAAGGCCGGGGAAATGGGCGTGGGCAGGCTGGACGAGGCGCCGACGGCCGCGGGCAGGCGCATCGCTTCGGCCGCTTCGGCCAGGCGTAGGGCCAGGCGCTCCTCGAACCGGAACGACGGGTGGACCCGGACCAGCTGGGCCGAGAGCCGCTCGGCGGTCGAGCGCAGCCCGACATCCAGGCGTGGATCGTGGAGGGCGGCGAGCGACCCGCGATCGCGGGCGAGCAGGATCGATTCGAGGTAGCGATCCACCCGGAGCGCCTCGATCTCCGGTTCGTCGTTGCGGGCGTCGAGGGTCACCAGCGCCGGCCGCCGAGGTCCCGGGCAACCGCCCGCAGGCCGCGATGGATGAGCACCCGGACGGCGCCCTCGGAACGGCCCAGCACGCCGGCGATCTCGGCCGTCGACATCTCCTCGACGAAGCGCAGGACGAGCGCTCGGCGGCGCTCGGCCGGCAGGCGGCCAACGGCCGCCCAGGCTGCTCCGGCCTCGTGGCGCGCGCTCACATCACCCTCGATGTCGAGCGGATCGGCGACCCCGGCCGCGACCTCGAGCGGGGCGCTGGGACTGCGCCGGCGGCCACGCCGGATGTTGGCGACCACGTTCCGGGCGATCCGGAAGAGCCAGACCTTGAACGTCGAGGCGCCCTCGCCGTCGGCCGGCCGGGCGCGTTCATCGAACCGGCCGAGGGCGCCCAGGGCGAGCAGGAATGTCCGCTCCGCCGCGTCTTCCGCATCGTGGTGGTTGCCGAGCTCGTAATACGCGTAGCTGTACACCTGGGCCAGGTACTTCCGATACAGGGCGTCGAACGCGGCCGGGTCGCGCAGGGCGGCCTCGACGAGCGATCGATCGCGATCAAGATGGACAAGGCGGTGTTCCTCCTCCGCCTTCACCTTCCTGAACACCGGTCGGGCCATTTCGTTACACCCCAAGCCCGGCGCTGACCGGGGTTGCCGGCAGGCGCAGGTGCTGGATCTCGCCGCTCGTGATCGTCCGTTCTCCGCTCGGCGCGCCGAGGTCCTCGATCACCAGGCCGCCCGAGGCGGCGTCCACGCCCAGGGCCCGGGTCTCGATGGCCGTGCCGCCGGGCAGCTCCACCCGGACCGGCCGGCCGCTGGTCAGCTGCCGATCGATCCAGTCGGCGATGTCGAAGTGGCCGCCGCGCAAGGCGATCGTGCGCGCCTCGACCCGGTCGATGAACGCGGCGAACAGGGCCGGCAGGTCAATCGGCCGGCCATTCGAGGCGACCCGCAGGCTGGTCATCGTCTCGCTCAGGTCGGCCGGAAAGTCGGCCGCAGCCCAATCAGCATTGAGGCCCAGGCCAACGACGACCTGGGGGTCGGCCGTCGCCAGCCCGCTCGTCTCACCCAGGACGCCGCCCAGCTTGCGCACGTCGAGGGGGGCATCGAGCAGCCGGACCGCCTCGGCACCGGCGGCGTTGGTCAGCCGGACCCCGGCCATCCCGGACAGCTCGACGACCAGGTCATTGGGCCACTTCAGACGGATGGCCCGGTCGGGCAGGCCCGCGACCTCCTCGGCGGCATCGGCCATGGCCAGCGACACGATCGCGGCCAGGCGCCAGGCCCGGTCGGGGGCCAGCCAGGTTGGCCGGAAACCGAACGAGCACAGCAAGCCAGTGCCGGCCGGCGCCTGCCAGGTCCGGCCGTTGCGACCCCGGCCGGCCGTCTGCTCATCGGCCAGCGCCAGGCAGACCTCGGGCGAGCCCTCGGCCAGCCAGCCCCGGACGACGTCGTTGGTCGAACCGACGCTCGCGAAGCGCTCCTGGCGGCCGAAGAACGGGGCGCTGCTCAAGCCGCGCCAGATGCCGCTTCGTCGGCGGCCGGCTGAGCCGCCGGGTCTGCCGCCGGATCTGCCTGGATCGACTCGGGTCGCTCGAGGGCAAACGCCGCATGGAGCGCTCGGACAGCCGTCTCGACCTGGTCCTCGGCGATGATGCAGGTGATCCGGACCTCACTGGTCGAGATCATCTCGATGTTGACCTGGGCCTCGGCCAGCGCCCCGAACATCCGGGCGGCGTAGCCCGGTGCGTTGTGGATGCCGGCGCCCACGATCGAGACCTTGGCTACGGCCGAATCTGCGGTCATCTCGCGAAACCCGAGGTCGCGGATGATCGGCTCGAGGATTCGCTTGGCCCGGGCCAGCTCGACCTGGGCGATCGTAAAGCTCATGTCGGTTGAGCCGCCATGGCCCACGTTCTGGACAATCATGTCCACGTTGATCCCGGCATCGGCCAGCGGGGCAAAGATCTGGTGGGCCACGCCGGGTCGGTCCGGAACGGCGACCAGGGTGATCTTGGCCACGTTCCGGTCGTGGGCCAGGCCGCGAACCTTGTTGCGCTGCTCCACGAACGGATCCTCCTTGATCAGGGTACCCGGAGCGTCCTCGAACGAGCTGAGGACTTCGATGACCACGTCATTGACCCAGCCCAGCTCCACCGCCCGGACCTGCATGACCTGGGCGCCCTGGTGGGCGAGCTCGAGCATCTCTTCGTAGCCGATCACGGCCAGCTGGCGAGCGTCGGCGACCAGCCGCGGATCGGCCGTATAGATCCCGCGGACGTCGGTGAATACCTGGCAGCGGCTCGCCCCCAGGCGGGCGGCCAGGGCAACGGCGGTCGTGTCCGAACCGCCCCGGCCGAGGGTGGTGACTTCGGCCTGCTCGGGATCCTGCTGGCTGACCCCCTGGAACCCGGCCACGATCACCACCCGGCCGCTGGCCAGCTCCTGGCGAACCCGGCGGGGATCGACGTTGGCGATCCGGGCACGACCGTGACTGCCGTCGGTGGTGATCCCAGCCTGGGCACCGGTCAGGCTGATCGCCGGCACGCCCAGGGCATGGAGGGCCATCGAGACGAGCGTGGCGCTCTGGTGCTCGCCGGTGGCCAGGAGCATGTCCAGCTCGCGCGAGTCGGGTTCGTCGGTGATCGCGGCGGCCAGGGCCAGCAGCTCGTCGGTGGTGTCGCCCATCGCCGAGACGACCACGACCAGGTCGTAGCCGGCCGCCCGCTCGCGAGCGATCCGTCGGGCGACCCGCCGGATCCGGTCGGCGTCGCCAACCGACGAACCGCCGAACTTCTGGACAACGAGCGGACGGGCAGCGGCAGCTGACGCCTGACTTGGGTCCGAGCTGGATGCGAACATCCGGCGATTCTAGCAGCGGGCTGCCCGCGATCCCGCCGGTCATCCGTCGGCTGCGGGCACGCTACGCTTCGCGAGCCCAGTGATGGAGGACCCGCGATGTGTTTTGACCTCGACAGCCAGCCCCCGATCCGGCCGATCGCCGGCGGCTCGCTGGACCATCAAGACCTGGTCCTGAGCGCGCGCGACGGAACCCGTTTTGCTGCCTTCCGGGCGCGCGCCGCTGAGCCGACTGGGGCGGGCATCGTGATCCTGCCCGATGTCCGCGGCCTGTTCTCCTTCTACGAGGAGCTTGCCCTGCGTTTTGCCGAGGCGGGCATCGACGCGCTCGCCTTTGATTACTTCGGTCGGACGGCCGGGGTGTCCAAACGCGACGCGGACTTCCCGTACATGGACTACCTCCCACGGACGACGATGGCCGAGCTCGAGCTGGACGCGACCGCGGCGGTCGCCGAACTGCGCCGGGACGGCCGGGTCAAGGCCACGTTCTCGATCGGGTTCTGCTTCGGCGGCCGGCTGTCCCTGGCCACAGCTTCATTTGGGCTCGGCCTGGCCGGCTCGATCGCCTTCTATGGCATGCCCACGACCGATCCCACCCGCTATCCGGAGCCGCTCGGGTTGGCCGGCGTCATCCGGAACCCTATCCTGGGCCTGTATGGCGGGGCGGATCCGTCGATCCCAGCCGACAAGATCGCCCAGTTCGACGCGGCCCTGAGCCAGGCCAAGGTGGACCACGAGTTCATCACCTACCCCGGTGCGCCGCACAGCTTCTTCGACCGCAAGGCAGTCGAATTCGGTGAGGCCTCGGCCGACGCCTGGACGCGCAGCCTGGCCTTCATCGCGGCCCGGACCTGACCATTCGCCGGCCCACCTGATGGCCGCCTCGTCGCGCGCGTTCGTCCTCCGCCAGACCAGGCTCGGGCCGGTCCCCGGACTCGAGCAGATTCGCCTGCACATGGCCGACGAGGTGCTCCCGCTGTGGCATGCCGTCCAGGTGGAGACCGACGATCCTGACGCGGCGCTGCCCTACTGGGCGTTCGCCTGGGGCGGTGGGCTCGCGATCAGCCACTACCTGCGCGACCATCCCGAGGTCGTTGCCGGCAAACGGGTCTTCGACCTGGCCTCCGGCTCCGGGCTGTGTGCGATCGCGGCGATGCAGGCCGGGGCGACGGAGGCCACCGGGGTGGACATCGATGCCTTCGCCGCGGCCGCGATCCGGCTCAATGCCCGGGTCAATCGCTGCCGGGTGAACGCCATCCGGGACGACGTCCTGGACGAAGAGCCGCCCGACGTGGACGTGGTCCTGGCCGGCGACACATGGTACGAGGCGGGTCTCGCCAAACGGGTCATGCCCTGGCTGCGCCGGGCGCGTGACCAGGGCATCGACGTCCTGGTGGGCGACCCAGGCCGGCGCTACCTGCCCACCGACCAGCTGCTGGAGCTGGCTTGCTACGAGGTCCGGACCACCACCGAGCTCGAGGACCAGGAACGCAAGCAGGGCTGGGTGTACGCGCTGAAACCCAGCTAGGCCGATCAGGCGTTGGCGACGACGCGTGCCCCGGCGTTGCGCGGTGCGGCGATGGCCACCCGGCCGGGCACGTCCAGGTCGGCTGCGACCGCGCTGAATGCACCTTCGATCCGGCTCAGAGTGGCCAGGCCATCGGCGAAGGCGATCACCGAGGAGCCAGCGCCGGACAGGCAGGCACCCACCGCGCCGGCGTCGCGAGCGGCCTGGACCAGGGCCGGGAATTGGGGATAGATGGCCGCCCGGTATTGCTCGTGGAGGCGGTCCTGGGTCAGGGCGCCCAGATGCTCGTAGCTGCCGGCGGCCATCCCGGCCACGCCGATCGCGACCCGGCCGAGATTGGCGATCGCATCCTCGCGCGGGACCATCTTGGGCAGGACGTCACGCATCGCGGCCGTCGACAGGCGCAACTCGGGGATGAACAGGACGACCTTGAGGTCGCGTGGCACGTTGAACCGGATCGCCGTGGGCGGGCTGGCCGAGCAATCGACCACGACGAAGCCGCCGTGGAGCGCCGCTGCCGCGTTGTCTGGGTGACCTTCGATGGTGGTCGCCAGCTGGAGCAGGTCGGCCGGGCTGAGCGGGCCGCCCAACAGCGTGTTGCCGGCCAGCAGCCCGCCGACGGTGGCCGCCGCCGATGAACCCAGGCCCCGACTGAGCGGAATCCGGTTGCGCATCGTGATTCGCCAGCCGATCTTCTGGGGCAATTCCCCACGAACAGCGACGAGGGCGGCTTCCAGGCCCTGGACAAACCGATTCGTCCGATCGTCGGTGAGCTCGTTGGCCCCTTCGCCATCGATCTCGAGCTCGATGGCGCCGCGACTCCAGCCGCGTACTTCCAGGTCGATCCGGTTGACCAGGTCCAGGGCCAGGGCGATGCAGTCGTAGCCGGCGCCCAGGTTGGCCGACGAGGCAGGTACCTCCACCGTGACCCGCCGCCCGTCGAGCTCTGCCAGCCAGTTCGCTACCATCGCCTCACCATCCCAGGATTGCGGTCACGGCCGCGGCTGTCGGGTCCGCCACGAGCAGGCCGGCCACGCTCGCCTCGGCTGTCTTTGGGTCCTTGAGGCCGGAACCGGTCAGGACGCACACGATCGTGGCGTCCTTGTCCAGCCGGCCCTCGTCGAGGAGCTTCGTGATCCCGGCCAGGCCGGCGGCCGACGACGGTTCGCAGAAGATGCCCTCGGTCAGGGCCAGGTCACGCCAGGCGGCCAGGATCTGGGCATCGGTCACGGCCTCGATCAGGCCGTTCGACTCGTCGCGCGCGGCGGTCGCCTTGGTCCAGCTGGCCGGGTCGCCGATCCGGATCGCCGTCGCAATCGTGTCCGGTTCCGCGACCCGGTGGCCGAGCACGATGGGCGCAGCACCGGCGGCCTGGAAGCCGAACATCCGGGGCGCGCCATCGCTCAGGCCGGCACTCCGGTATTCCCGGAACCCGGCCCAATAGGCGCTGATATTGCCGGCATTGCCGACCGGGATGGCAAGGACGTCGGGTGCCCGGCCAAGGTCGTCGCAGACTTCGAAGGCGCCTGTCTTCTGGCCCTCCAGCCTGAATGGGTTGACCGAGTTGACCAGGGTGATCGGATGGCGGTCCGATTCGGCCAGCTCGCGGACGAGCCGCAGAGCCTGATCGAAGTTGCCCTCGACGGCCACGACCCGGGCACCTGCGACCTGCGCCTGGAGGAGCTTGCCGGCGGCGATCTGGCCGCGCGGCAGGACCACCACCACCTCGAGTCCGGCGGCTGCCCCGTAGGCCGCGGCCGAGGCCGAGGTATTGCCGGTCGAGGCGCAGATCAGGGCCCGGGCTCCAGCCTCCAGGGCCTTGCTGACGGCCACGACCATGCCCCGGTCCTTGAAGCTGCCGGTCGGGTTCTGGCCCTCGACCTTGGCGTACAGGTTGGCCACGCCCAGCCGGGCGCCGATCCGGCCGAGCCGGACGAGTGGGGTGAACCCTTCACCCAGGCTGAGCGCCGGCGTGGCGTCGCTGATCGGCAGGAACTCGCGGTAACGCTCGGTCAGCCGGGGACGGCCGCGCCCCACGCCGCTGCCGGCGGTCGGCGGGCTCACGCGGCGGCCTCGATCGGGTACAGGGTGGCCTGGATGCCCAGCGCGGCAAGGCCCGCCCGGACCTGGTCGAGCGGCTGGGCAATCGTGATGAAGCCGTCGGCCGTGGCTGCCTCGATATCCAGCTGGTCGCGGATGAGCTGCTCGGGCAGGACCGATTCGAAGAACCAGCGCCGATCCAGGCTGTCGTCCGGGGCACAGGCGGCCACGGCGCGTTCGGAGGCAGGCACGAGGCCGGCCCAGGTGCTGCCGCCACCTCGGGCAATCGCAATCAGGTCGCTCAGGACGGCGCTGCTCGTGGGCCCGCCGCCGGCGCCCGGTCCGCTGATCTCCAGGCGACCGACCGGCTGGGCCTCGATCTCGATCCGGTTGGTCACGCCGCTCGTCCGGCCGAAGCCCGATTCGGCCGGGACGGCAACCGGCTGGACCGACGCCTCGATCCGGCCGGTGTCATCGCCCGGGACGCGTCGCCCGTCGACGATGAGCTTGAGGCGCAGGCCGTGGGCCGCGGCGGCAGTAACCTCGTCTGCGGTGATCCCGGTGATCCCCGCCCGGCCGAGCCCGTTGGCCGTGGCCGGCCGGCGTTCGATCGATTCCGGGGTCAGCCACTGGCCGAACGCGAGCCGGACCAGGATCACCAGCTTGTTGAGGGCATCGTCGCCCTCGACGTCGCCGGCCGGGTCCGCTTCGGCGTAGCCCGCCCGCTGGGCATCGTGGAGCACGGCCTCATAGGGTCGTTTGCGCTCGGTCATCGCGCTCAGGATGAAGTTCGTGGTGCCGTTGACGATGCCTCGAACGCGCTCCACCCGGTTGCCGGCCAGGTCCGCGGCCAGGGGACCGAGGAGTGGGATTCCGGCGGCCACCGCAGCCTCGAACCGGAGCGGGCTGCCGGTCGAGCGGGCCAGTGCCTCGAGGGCCGGACCATGGTGGGCGAGAACGTGCTTGTTGGCGGTCACGACCGGCTTACCGGCGGCGAGCGCCGCCGCGATCAGGGTCCGGGCCGGCTCGTCGCCGCCCATCAGCTCGACGATCAGGTCCACCTCGGGCGATGCCACCAGGTGGGCCGGCGCATCGGTCAGGAGCGCCTCGGGAATTCCCGCGGCCGCGGCCCGGGCGGTGTCCCGGACCGCCACCCCGGCCAGGATCAGGCGGGCCCCGTCGAACGGTGCGAGCCGCTCCGGGGCGTCGAGGAAGGCATGCACGACGGCGGCACCCACGGTGCCGGCGCCAAGCACGCCCACGCGCAGCGGCGAACGTGGCGATGAGCTGGGCATGCGCAGAATGGTAGCCGACGTCCAAACCCGACCGTTACACTCCCGGGCAATGGCCCTCGAGCTAGCCCCCTCCCCTGCCCTGGCCCCGGCGACTGCCGGCGGGCCGCGAATCTTCAGCGGGATCCAGCCGTCCGGGATCGTCCACCTGGGCAACGACCTGGGTGCGGTCCGCAACTATGTCCGGCTGCAGTACGACTACGACGCCATCTACTGCATCGTCGACTACCACGCCCTGACCACCACCCACGACGGTCCGCTGCTGCGCGAGCGCACCCGCGAGATGGCCGCCTCGCTGCTGGCCCTGGGCCTGGACCCCGAGCAGTGCACCCTGTTCGTCCAGAGCGACCGGCCGGAGCATACCGAGCTGGCCTGGCTGCTCACGACCGTGACCCCGGTGAGCTGGCTGGAGCGGACGCCCAGCTACAAGGAGAAGAAGCTCAACCAGCCCGAGGACGTCAACCACGGCCTGCTCACCTACCCGGTCCTGCAGGCCGCCGACATCGTCATCTACAAGGCCACTGTGGTGCCGGTCGGACGCGACCAGGCCGCCCACCTGGAGCTGAGCCGGGAGATCGTCCGGGCGTTCAACGGCCGCTACGGCCAGACCTTCCCGGAACCTCAGGCGGTGTTCACCGAGGCGCCGGTCGTGCTGGGCACCGACGGCGTCAAGAAGATGAGCAAGTCCATCGGCAACACGATCGACATCTTTGCCGCGCCGGAGGTCATCCGCAAGCAGGTCATGTCGATGGTCACCGACACGAAACGGATCCTGCGCACCGATCCGGGCCGCCCGGCGGTCTGCAACGTGTGCCAGCTGCACCGCCACTTCGGCCCCGACTACGAGGAGATCTGGGAGGGCGAGCGGACCGCCCGAACGGGTTGTGTCGATACCAAGCGCCTGCTGGCCGAGCGAATCATCGCCTACTACGCGCCCG
>JBBRIV010000063.1:0-12826 GCA_038220425.1 Candidatus Limnocylindrales bacterium | reverse complement strand
CACTTCGCCTGGGCGTGTGGGTTCACCCAGCCGTACGACTCGACGGTCGCTGCCCAATGGGCGGCCGCCTTCGGTGGCTGAACGGTAAGGCTGATCGTTCACTCGAGGCCGCGGTGCACTCGTCGCCGCGGCTTGGTGTGGAATCCGGGTTCGCGCTCCCGCGACCATCCTCGCCCTGCGACCTGCCAACCGGACGATAGCGTTCTTGGGCTGGGGACGGACTCCCGCCGACTGGAAGCAGCCGAACGGTCCGCCGACCTTTGAGCTTGAGCGCTAATCGTGACCGGAGACCTAAGGGAGCGCAGGCCCGGCAACTGACGATCGTTAGTGCGCCGGGTAGGGTGTCTCCCAGAACCACGTGCAGGATCCTGCCGGCTGCGGAACACACGTAGCGCCAGGTTCCCGGGACCTGGGAGCCCACCGCAGGTCCCGTTGGGCTGAATAACGCCCCCACAGGTGGATAAGACGGTTGGCCCATTCTCAGCGCCAAGCAAGACGAGCGCGACGACCATCGTGAGGACGAAGATGGCCGAACCGACCATAAAGACCCAGTGCTTCGCCACGAGGCCATCCTAGTGCGGGTTCGTTGGGTTAGGGCCTAGCAGGTAGTACCAGAAGCCGCACCACTGCAAACTCGCAGTCCCTCCGACTCGGCTGGCATCCATCGGGGGATATGCCGCCGTGACGGCCTATGTCCAGCCTTCGCGGTTGGAGAACGTTTCAAAGGAGAGCGGCGACTCTTCGGGCTCAGCATCCTCACGGCCGGTCTTCTTCACCAGCGCCGCCCGCGCGACCGACAGCAGAGCTTCGAACTCCATGTCCTTGGGCATCTTCTTCGGATCCGCGAGCACTGCCTCGAAGAGGGCACGCCCATTGGCGACAACAACGCACCGGGCATAGAGAAACCCATCGACAGACAACTTGTCGGGCTCGCCCCACCAGATGTGCTTCCCGGTTCGGCGAGCCCAAGCCCGACCATCGAGCGCATAGAGCTTCGACGCCAGGATGGTCTGGAAGCCGGAAATATCAGCTTCGGGCATCTCCGAGAGCGCATCGACGGCGGGGCTTAGAACGCGGTCGTCATCACCGGTGTGGTCCCAATCGAACTTGTCGATAAGGCCCCAGAACATCTCTTCGTCCACAGACTGCCTCCGTGACTCCGCGGCTCGACGCCCTTAGGGCGTCGCCGAGGATCGGACCGATTCGGACATGGTGCCTTGGTCGGCTCGCATGACGTAGCACTCGATCGTGCGGTCGCCCTGAGCCCAGGCATTGATCGACGGGAAGAAGTAACCCAGGCTGAGTTCGGGCCGCGAGCTGAGGTCCACACCGGCGTAGCCCCTGAACGCGGGGACGCAGGTGGTCCCGATGAACCGGTCCAAGGCCGCGGAATCGGGGTAGTCGGTCATGTCCGAGGTGTATAGCGTCACGAGACGGACTTCAGCGTTGTGACTGTCAGTGCACGGATGGTGCTGAATCGAGTCCACCACATCAGACCGGGTGGCCGGAATATCGAAGCAGTCGCCGAGCTGGAGCGTGCCGGGCGGGCTCACAGGCGCTTCTGAAGCACGATCACGGCCACCACTGCGATGGCCACGCTGACCCCGAGCACGATGAGTTGCTTGATCGCGATCCGAATCGCGCCCGTGATAGCCGGTCCCCAACCGTAGCCTTGTGACACGCCTACTGGTACCGACAGAGACAGCCCCGAGGGCTTGTGCAGCCGACAAGTGGCAAGGTTGGGGCATCCAGCGGGTTATAGACCAGCCCACGCCACTCCCAGCAGTGTCGGCAGGGATTGTCTCGACCGGTGAGCGTCGGTCGAAGGCCCAGGGTCGCATAGCGCCGGCTGACCGTGCCGTGCGGTTGGGCCGGGTATCGCTTTCGGAGGGCCTCGGTCCGGGCCTTGACGCCGGGCGGGCTCGGTTGTTCAGGCATGACGATGATGGCCTTGCTTCGGACCTGGTTGCTTGCTTGTCAGTTCGTGATGATGAATAGCGCGAGTCCGACCAGAAGCAGCACGATGCCGCTGATGTACCCGGTCCTCCGCGAGAGATTCAAGTTCGGTCCCCGAACGAGGGTCACCACCAGGGCAATGACCCCAGTGGCCAACAGGATGAGGCCGATGAGGTGAGCCATGTCTTCGTCTCTCCTCTCAAAGGGCGCCGTACCCTGCGCGTGGGCAGGTGTCGGGGTCTAGCAGACTCGGCAAGCCTAGCCCAGCGGGCAAACGGGGCCTCAAGCTGGTATTGCTGCCGGAGCCGTGGGGACAGACGTGAGCCCTGCCCTGCCCCTCCGCGTGTCTCGCATGCGAGCGCAGTGCGCCACGCACTTCGAATGGCACGAGAAGCTCCCACATGAGAAGCAGCGGATCGTTGCGTCGTTGGTTGCCGATCCTTGATCGACGTGGTTGCTGGCCAGCGTGCAATGGTGAGTGTGGTCTGAGGCAGTAGCGCCACGCTGGCCTCTGCGGGACCGCGCCCTCGCGAACTGAACGGGCCACCACCGCGCACCCTTGCCAGACGGCTGTCGCCTGGTGACACTCGATGGATGAAACTCCCGTGGAACCTGAACCGCCCGGACCCACTCCAGATCCTCTTCACCGATGGCGGTATCGCGCTCTTCTTCGCCGTACTGATCGGGTCCATCGTCGGAGCGGCTACCGCAGCCCCGATCGGACTTGGCGTCGGAGTCGTCGTCTTCCTCGTTGGCGCAAGAATCACGTACGGCATTGCTACGGGCTATCTCGAACTGGAGGACGGCGGCCCGATCCCTCGGTATCGGCTACGGACGTGGTTTAGAGGGCATGAACCGAACTGGCTGTCCAGGCACTGGGTGCTGCCGAAAGGCTCGGACGACTGCGGCATGCACGAGTTCTACAACGCCGACGGCATCGTGAATCGCTGCTACCACTGTGCAGTCGGCCTTCGCCTTAGGACGGAGCCCACCTTGGCTACTGGAGACAGGCTAACGTTCGGGCAAGAGCCCTAGATCGATCTGGTGGACTATCACCTCATCGCCCGAGACATGCGGGATCGAGAGTTCATCGCCTGCCCAATCCTCGGTGCTCAGGTGTTCATGACGGTTGCCTTGTGCCAGGCCGATGCGTTGGAGCGTTTCGATCAGCAGCTGTCTGCCGGCTTCATCAAATCCGAGCGAAAGCTGTCCGTTTCTGAATGTTGCTTCAATCCGCATGACGATGAGAGTACAGGTCGTCCCCACGGGCCCATGGCAGGCCGCCGCTAGCCGATCACGTCCCGGTCGAGGATCGCACGATGAGCCGATCGTGCGCAGATTGGTCGCTCGCCCGCTAGACGATCCCCGTGAAATAGTCGATCTCGATCCCAGTTGGTATTGACGTGGCGTTCACCGTGACCAGAACGGGCGCAGGCGTCCCAAACAGACCAACCACTGGCTGCGGGATGACTGTGTAGGCACCGGCGGGGACGGACGCGCTCCAGGTACCGTCAGCCGTCGTGGTGACGCGTCTTATCTCGTGGCCGGCGCTGTCATCGATTACGAGCACGGCACCGCTCACTGGGCGCGGTGCACATTCGCCCGGGAGTGGGGAGGCCGGCTTCGGCCCACATGTCGGTCCCGCCAGCGCTCGCCCACCGATGAGGTATGCCGTTGGCGAGACCTGCGGTGCGGGCCGAGCCGAGCCGATCACGAACGATCCCAGGATCAGCGCAGCGATCAACCCGACGACAATGAAGGCCCCTACGAGCGGCCGGGTTGCGGGTCGGCGCCCGCCCGGAGGCCCGAAGGCCGCACCGCGAGTAACCCGCACCGCAGGCTCCCGGGTTGGCTGCCACGACGGCGGCTCGGGGACCAACGTCTCGATAGCCGCGAGCCGACGCTCGACGCCACGCCAGACCTCATCGTCGAATCGATCGTTCATGACCACAGCTCGGGGTGGTCGCGCAGGGTCTCGAGCGCTCGCGAGAGGACGGTCCGAACACCCGACGCCGAGAGCCCGAGGATCTCCCCAATCTCGTCGTCGGTCAGGTCTCGCTGGTACCGCAGGAGGATCACATCACGCTGCCGCTCGGGCAAGGCCCCGGCGAGCTGCTCGAGCCAGATCCAGATCTCGGCGCGGTCCTGGGCGTCCCCGGAATGCCTCGGATCGAGATGACCTTCATCGCCGCCTAGTGGCAGCCACCGAATCAGGCGCGTGCGGCGCCAGCGATCGACCATGATCCGACGGGCCATGACGATCAGCCAAGGGAGGGGGCGACCGGTGGGAGCTCGGCCCGAACGCCAAGCCGCGAACGCCCGGTCAAACGCGTCGGCGACAATGTCCTCGACATCGTCGGGGCGACCCAGCTTCATAAGGACGTAGCGGTACAGGTCCTGGTAGTGGTCGCGGTAGACCGACTCGAACGTCGTAAGAGGGAGCGTCGAACCAATCGACTCTCGATCGTCGATCGAACTCGACCGAATCCCGACAAAGGCCGGGCGTAACTGGGTTGCGGCCTGCATACCTACTTCAACGAACGGGCGATCGATTCTGTCCCAACGATGCCCCAGGCCCCGGGCCAGGCTGAGGCGGCGGCAGTCAGGACACGGATCGGGCGCGGGAGATCGCCATCCTTGACCGGGTCCGGGTGACGGACGTGCGGGCCGTGCCAGCGCCCGAGGAATGCCTGGGGCGTCTCCGGGATCGGGTGGATCAGAATATCGAGGAGACTCACGGGGCCATTGTCCACCCGTCCGCGGGCCGCCAATATGGTTGCAGTGACGTACCGAGCTCGCATCGTGAAGTCAGTTGGTCGCCGATTGCGAAGGCAGACCATCGCCGGTAGGGCCGGACCGGGTGCCTTCGTGCAGGAAGCTGAGTTGGTCACCTTTGATCGAGCCCTCGTCACGAGACTGGGCTTCGAAAACGCTCGGATCACGGACTGGTACACGGAGGCCAGTCGCTTCGAGGGTTGCGATTTCCGGGGAGCTCGGCTCCTCGGGGGGACGCTCGGGCCGTCTCGCCCGACTCAGAGCGTCTACGTTGACTGCAACTTCGAGGGCGTCGACCTTCGACACGTTTCAGCTGAGAACAGCCGGTTTGAGCGGTGCTCATTTCGACATGCCCAACTCGACGGCTGGACACCTGACTTCGCCGAGTTCGTCGGATGCGCGTTCGCCGGACGGATTTTCGGCGCACGATTCTCGGGGGCACCGCACTGGAAACCAGGATTGATCGGCCGAGCGTCGAACGACTTCCTCGACAACGACTTTCGCGAGGCCGAGCTGGTGCAGAGCTCATTCGAATGGGGTGTTGATATTTCCCGCCAGCGCCTCCCCGTCGGCCCGCAGTACCTCCGACTCGATCGGTTGAGCGAGCGGCTCGAGGCTGCACGAGGCGCCATCCTTGCATGGCCCGACCAGGAGGATCGCAAGGAAGGCGAGTTCCTGCTCAAGTTGTGCGGTCGCCCGGGACTCGCAGCTCAGGCGGAAGTCTTCATTGGCCGAGAGCATCTCGGCTCGCCAACGTCAGCCGAGGATCGGTTCTGGGCAGCGGTCTTGGGGTCTCCGCCGCCTGGAGCGGCCACGTCGTGAGCGAAGCTGCTGTGCTGGGTTATCGATCCCGACCCCACGATGACTTCATCGTGGCAGACAGAGATCCGACGCGACGGGCCCGTGTTGACAGCCTCAGGGCGCCTCGATCGGCGCTGGCTGGCGATCGCTGATCATTCGCGTCCAGGTCGTTGTCGGCGGAGTCGATGTGCGGATTGTGATTTGAACCGAACCACTCGGATCTAGTTCAACCGTTGCCGTGCCCTGACTCGACGCCAGGCTTTGCAGAACACAGGAGCCCGAAGCACCATCGGAGATGGGCATGAAGGTCTGGTCCGGTGGGAGATTTCGGAACGGGACGAAGCCGGCGAGGACGCTGGTCCCAACCACCGACTCGTGGCGGCTAAGGTTTGCGCCCGACCAGGACGAGTCTCCAATCAACACCATTACCGCACCAACGTTGGGGACGGAGACACGCAGTCGGTCGGGTGCGATGAAGTCGACGGTCTGCTGGAGGATCGTCCGCGCCGAGCCGTTGGCAGCCGCCACGGATGTCAGCTCGTCATAGGACCAACCGCGCGAATCGTGGAACTTCGCGATCGCCATTGCGAGCGTCGCACTTGAGCATCCGCTCGGGATCTGACTTCGATCGTTGGTCGACGCCGGGATCGAGGCTGCCGGCGGGGAGGGCACACCCTGAGGCGGTACGCCGCAGCCGGTCAAGGCCAGACACAAGACCAGCACGAGTTTCACGCGGCAGACCATACCAGCCGCGCACGACGACCCGCGCACCGACACCATGAGTGATTCGTGGGTGCGGCGATCGGTATGGCGTAACTGCGAGGACCTCGGGCCACTCGGGAAGCGACCTAGGTCAATCGGTTCGGCGCCTTGCCCCCTCCCTTCGGGACACCTCAATGGCAAGGTGTTGTGCTGTCGGCAAGCTCGCTGCCACCGATCCGGGCCAGGGTGAAAGGCGTGCCGGCGTAGCCATCGCGGGCGAGGATCGCTGGGACAACCTGGCAGGCGAGCCGGGCGGCCTCGGTCGGGGACACGTTGTCCGCCAGCAGGAACTCGAAATGCAGTTGTCCACCTGCGATCAATCCCGGTACCGGAAGGACGGATAGGATCTCGCCCCCCGAGGCCTCACTCAGATCGGAGTTGATCCGCTGCGTCGGTACGGCCGCCATCTGGAACACGATGGAAAACAGGAACGCATACACAGCGACAACCGATCCGATCAAGCCCAGGAACAGGGCGAAACGCCAATGGCGTCGTAACCACGTTCGGTTGGACCATGATGGCTCGTGTTCGGGTGGGACTCGCCAGCCGCTCTGCGCTGCCAGAGCATCTCCGGTGGGACTCGACTGGGGCGCCCGGATGGGCGCTGGCCCGATCTTGCTGAAATCGACCCCGCAGTTCGAGCACGACATTGCGCTCAGATCGGTTACGGGCGTTCCGCAGACTGAGCAAACGTAGCCTGTGGTCACGGGCTCCCTCTCCGGGCTTGCTGCCCGACTGGTCGGTGCGCTCCTAAGCGATGACTCGTGCGCCCAAAAGCATAGGACCGAGCACACACCATGAGCGCGTCGTGTCAGGTGGCACCGACGGAGCATTGGGCAGGTCAACGAGTCCCGATACCCCTCGGGCAGCTTGACCCCACCGGCTCATTCGCAGAACGCGAAGGCCTTGGGTCCCACATGGCGCACGAGCTTCAGCTCCTGGCCGTTGCGATTCGTGAACGTGGCACTCGTGTGGGAGTCCAGTCGGAACGACCCCGGCTCTCCGTCGACGACCATCACGTTCAGCAGATCTGCCGGATCCCAGAATGAGCCGTCCACATCAACCGGGCTGAGGATCCCGCAGTGCGGCATGTTGTAGATGTAGACGACGCCAATGGCGGCGCCAGCCGGCGAGATGGGCAAGAGCGTGATCGTGCTCGGGCCCTGGCTGATGATGGGTTGGTTCACGACTTCGTCCGGTCTCGGGGTTGGCACCTGATCGCCCCACGGAGTCGCCAGTGGAAACAGGCCGGGCGCGCCGCTCCCGCCAGGATGGGGATGGACCGGACCTTCCGGGTAGACCCCTAGGATCGCCTGGGTCGTGTCATCGATCACGATCGTGCCGGCCCGACCGGGCCCGTTGCAGGTCAGCTCACCGTCCCGCGACGACAGCGACCATGCGTGAGCGGTGAGATTGAGGTAATCCCCAACGCCTTTGGTGATCCACACGATCTGACCCGACACCTCGGCCGGGATGCAACCGTCGATCATTCGAGCCTGGTTCGCTGGCACTGCCCAGACCCCGGCCACGTGGGCCGGGATGTGCTCCTCGGGCGCGGCGATTTGCGGGGTCTGCGCGTCGAGATAGACACGGGTGATCGCCACGGCTTGGGGCGCGGTCATGCGCGTCTGAAGACCTGGTGCGATCGTCAGCGCATAGGGCCCGTTCATCTCGAGGACGCCGCAAGCCGCCACCAACAGGGTCGCGATCAGCAGCGCGACCGCTCGTGGAGTGGATCGCATCCGGCTTTCCTCACCCTACGTGCCAGGACGCCATTCTGACGTACCACCTGCCTGGGTTGATGCGACGGCTCACAGCTGATCGCACGATGAGCCGCTGCCCCTAGCAGCCGGGAGTCGTGGTGAGCTCGTAGCGCACCGACCCGACGTGCTGGAGGTCACTCGGTGGGACGGTAGCCGGGATCAGCTTCACGGCGAAGGTCCCTTGCGGATCGCCCTCGGTTCGGTAACTGGCGAGGAGGGCGCTCCGATAGATCAGGACTTCGCAGGGCATCGGCGCCGTGTCGCTCACGAGCGTCGCGTCTGCGGGCACGATCTCGCGACGTACCAGGGACGCGATGACGGTCCTGGCGTCCGCGAGCGTTGGCAGATGCTGCTCAACCGAAACGATGAAGCCTGCCCCAGAGCAGCGGGCCGTGAACGCCGGCAGGCCGTCGTTGATCCCACCGCTGATCGTGGTCGAGAACCGACTCGGACCCTGCTGATCCTGGGGACCGTGGGCTGCCGTAAATGCGGCCAGGGTCGCGCCGAGTCCAGTCAGGTCGGCGCCGTCTGTGCCTGTCGCGATTGGGCACGGTCCCGGAGTCAGATCTCCGATCGGTGGGGTCGGCGTAGACCCACCACCGCCGCAACCGACAAGGGCGGCGATGGCCAAGCCGAGAACGAGGCCACGGATCATGTTCGCGAGTCTACCGCTGGACGGAGCGCCTTCTGATGAGTGACGGGACTTCGGCACAAGATGAGCCCATCGTGGCTCGAATGACCCATTCGGTCCATCACGCCAAGTCCACACCACGACCATTCATCAGGCGCCGACACGTAGCCAGCAGGAGGTGGCCTTCGCGGTAGTACGGCGGCTGCTCAAAAGGCGGCTGCGCGTCGAGATCGACGCCGTCCTCCGCCAGTTCGATCTCGCGGCTCATAGCCAGGGACCTGGCGAGCGACTGAGCCAGAGCAGCCACGTGGGTCATGTCCGTGGTTGTCAGGCCCCGAGGTTCCAGGTTCGGGAGGATCGTGGCAAGGCGAGACGCGGCAGCCTCTGCTGCGTCGGACATCGTCCAGTATCGCCGCCACGCCGCAGTCTCCGTCCGAGCGGGCGCATGAGCGGGCCGGCCGCCGGCGATCCGAAGGAGGAACGACAGCGCGGGAGGCTCGGGCGTCGATTCCACCAACGCAACCAGCCCCTGATCGATCGATGGGTCGCGCTCGGCAAGGAGCTCGAGGACGGCCCACGGGAACCGCGATCCGGACTCGAAGACGAGTTGGACTGCGGCTGCAACTTTGGGCGCGTCGATGGCCTGGTCAGAGGCGAGTCGTTCGATCAGGCGGCTGCTGCCACCGGCGGCAATCCATGCCCTAGCGAGCCGCAAGCACAGGTCCGGGTCGGGCTCTTCGATGGCCCGATCCTCCAGGACCGCAGGAAACACTGAGCTTGCGGCCGCCCGATCGAGGAGGACATCGACCGCCAGCGTGCGGATCTCGAGATCCTCATCGAGCGCCGATTCCTCGAGCAACAGCAAGGGCACTCTCAGGCGACCAGTTTCGACCAGTCGAAGGATCTCAGCGCGGACGACGGCGGATGAGTCGGACTTGAGGCGCTGTGTGAGGAGTGACTCCGCACCATGATCGTCGCCGCTCGTCATGGCAGCGAGATTTCGACAAGCCGCGGCCCGCACGTCCTCGTCGGGATCATCCTCGGCAAAGATCTCGATCAGGCGGCGTTCACCGTGCCCGGCAAGGATGACCAGCAAGAGCGTGCGGACGCCGGGAGTCGGCGATTCGAGGGCAGCGTTCCTGAGGTCCTCATTCGCGGCAGCGCCGATCGCGAGCGCGAGCGACCACCCTGCCCAGGCCCGCTCGACAGGCTCGCCGTTCACGAGAACGCGACGCATTTCGGAGACACTTTGGGACCGAAGTTCCGCGAAATCTGAATAGCGGCGGTCGGCGTTCATCCCCCAAGTATTGCAACAGGCCCGCACGATGGGTGGATCGTGCGGTGCAGGGTTCGTATCACTCAGGCGGTTCTCTCCCACGGCGGATCGACCGCTTGGCGCTGGCTCCGGTGGTCTCAGCTGCGAACACCATCGCTGACGAGCACCTCCGGGCCGCTCGGGCCAATGGTCCAGAGAAGAGCGTGGTGGCTATCGGAGACAAAAGTCGCCCTCGAGGCGCCGCCGAGATCCACGCCAGCGACGGGCACCCAAGTCGTCCCGTCGGCCGAACTCCAGAGATGCTCGGTCACGTCAAGACCGATCTGCCCGATCGCCAGGTAGCCGCCGGGCACTCCGACGATAGAGGCGTAGGTGCCGAACAAGGCCGGGCTCGGCGAACCAGCGTGCCAGGCGATCCCGTCAACGGACGTCGAGGGAGTGACCGGTACGCGGAAGTCACCGGGAGCAACCTCGATCCCGCCAGAGGGCGCACCGACGAGGCTCACAAGCCCCGCTGGCCCCTCGGCAAGGCCATTGAAGAACCCCTTCCCGGACGGAAGCGGTGAGTGCACGGTCCAGGTCTCACCATTGGGTGACGTCCACGTGGCGGCGTCCTCCCCGATCCGCCCGACGATCAGGATTCCGTCGGGCGTCGCGAGGATCCCCGTGGCTTCGGACACATTAGAGGGGAACGGGGTCTTGCTGAGCACCGGGCCCCAGTGCAACCCATCGGGCGACGTCCAGACCGTCGGGCCGCCGCCCTCGCTGTCGCCGATGGCCACGAAGTTCGCGGTTCCGGCGGCAATCCCGCGGAAGATCGCACCTCCGAGGCCCGCCTGGTCCGGTGCCTTCGTCCAGTGGGCGAGGTCGGTCGAGACCCACGCCGCACCGTTCGACTGCGTCCCGTAGAAGCCGCCACCCCCTTCGCCTCCGAGCGCCGCGTAGACATGGCCGTTGAAGGCCACCGGTCCAGTGACACCAGCAGCGTCCTGGCCGGTGATCTGGCCGACCTGGGTCCAGGCGGAGCCGTCCGGCGATGTCAGCACGACCGTGCGGTCCGCAGCGGTCGGCACGAAGTCAATGAAGCCGCCGCCCGGCAACGCCGACGGCCCACCCCCGGGCCCGCCGACGATAGACGGCTTGGTCATCATCGGGGGCATAGTCACCTTGGTCCAGGTCGAGGTGACCTGGGCGGGGGGCTGAGTGGGGATCTGGACCGTCGCGATCGGCGTGGAGCTGGGCGTGGAGGCTGACGGATCGCCGGCCCACAGGACCTCTTGGACGGTCACGGATGCCCCCGAGCAACCGCCTGGCGGGTTGGAGACGCAGATCTGGCCCTGTTCCGCGGTGACACGTAGGACGAGCGCAGGAGCTCCCGGAACCGATAACGAGCCCAAGCCAACCCCGATTGCCATCGGCCCGCCCCGCGTCTCAGCCAGGGCTTCGAAGTTGGGGCAGGAACCTTGACAGGAGACCGCCAAGGGACCGGCGTCCCAACCCCCGAGGAGGAACAGTCCGGTCGGTATCGTCTTCCGAAGATCACCAGGGCGGTAGACGTGTTGACCGAGGAATGTGCTCGGGATTCCGTCGGAATATCGGGCGCCGATATCGGAAGTCGGTGTGGGCGATGTGCCGTCGTCGGTCGGGCTTCCAATGGGCGGCGAGCCCCTCGGGCCAATCGAGGTCGTCACGGGTTGCGAGCTCACGGGCGAGAGGGTCGAGGCGGCGGGTCCACGCTGTCCGCCCACGATGAGCAGTCCACCCGCGAGCACGACGACGGCAAGGGCCGTTGCCGAAGCGGCGAGACGGCTGCCCGGAGCCTGCTGCCAGCCGAACGCGAGCCGGCGAACCGGCGCCGTTGGCCGCGAGCCCGACCCGATGTGCTCGGCGAACTCGCGCAGGGTCAGCGGCGCCGCTGGCGTTGGCCTGGACGTGAACCACGAGCGCAGTTCGGACTCGATCGGTTCGTCGCCCTGATCTCGCCGGTCGCTCATCGGGCGGTCCGATCAGATTCGAGCTTGATCCGGAGGACACCCATCGCATAGTGGAGGCGAGAGCGCACGGTCCCGGCTGGTACGCCGAGCCGCTCCGCGATCGCGTCGGTCGACAGATCGGCCCAGAAGCGGAGGACGACGACGGCGCGCTGTTCGGGGCTGAGGCGGCCGAGGGCGCGACCGATGGCATCCCGGTCGAGGGGCCCCGCGAGCGCGTCTCGATCCATGATGTCGGGGTCGTCCGGAAGGGTCACCTGCGGATGGCGCGACTGGCGCCGGAGATGCTCGATGCAGGTGTTCACGAGGATGCGATCGAACCAGGCGTCGAACCGGGCGGGGTCGCGCAGCCGCGGCCAGGCGGACCATGCGGCGAGGAGCGCCTCCTGACAGGCGTCCTCGGCATCGGACGTATGGCCCAGGAGGTGCCAGGCAAGGCCGTAGGCGCGATCGAGTCGCGGTCCGATGAGGACCGCAAACGCCTCCTCGCGTCCGGGCCGATCGACCGACTCGTCGGTCGCGCTCGTCATTCGCACCTCGGTTGTCGGTAGCGTGCCAATCACATCATTCCAGACGGTTTGGCACGGCATTTTGTTCAGTTGGGATGAGGAGCCCGCCGGATCGCGTCGTGGACGACGATTTGGTTGAGCCTGGAAGTGACGCTGGTCGGATCGCAGAGGTCGCCCTGGTCGCGAAGCGCCCGCTCGATCGCGGCCTACACCACGTCCTGGCCCTACCCCTAGCCACAGGTAGGATCGTTGCCGCGTGATCATGTCTGGCAAGACTGAACGGACAAGGGCCGCGTGGGTGCGAGTAACCTTTACCGGTCGGGGGTCGGGCGCGCCACCTCGGCAGTTTCGCACGTGGGGTT
>JBBRIV010000062.1:0-12844 GCA_038220425.1 Candidatus Limnocylindrales bacterium | reverse complement strand
AGTCGCCGTGGCCAGACGGGCAGTGCCCGAGGCTAGGTTGCCAGTCGACCCGAACATGACGACGGTTGCTGCCGGACCGGCCGAAACGGTCGTATTTGCCGTGTCTGTCAGCGCGCCATCGTCGGTGGCGGTCAAGGACTGCGCCCCGGCGGTCTTGAATGTCACGCTGAACACGTGGGCGCCGCCGTCCCCGGCGACGAACGTGTAGTCCGCGGGCAGAGTTGCGCTCGAGTCGGTGCTCGTGAAGTGGATGGTCCCGACGTAGGTCGGATCGACCACGCTCGAGAAAGTCGCTGTAACCGTGACGCTGTTGTCCGCAACGCCAGCGGTCTCGGCCGAATTCAGCCCCGAAATTGCGATCGCGTCGCTGACGGCGCTGACCACAGCGACTGGCAGGTACATCGAAAGAAGCAGCACGCTGGCAAGGATCCGGGCACCGAGTCGCATTGGTCTCACCTGACTTAGAGCGATATGTGGGTTGACTGCGGAGTTGAGTTTCGAGAGCCGTTGTGGATCGTGAGAGTCGGGAAGTAGTCACCCGTGGTCGGATAGGTATGAGACCACGTGACCGTGCCAGAGGCCGTGTGGGAGGCCGTCCCATCGCCTGGGTTGATCGTCCACGACGTGCCGTTCACATACGTCCCCGAGAAGGTCACCGTCAGCCCGACGGGAGTGCCGTTGAATGTAACGACAATCGGCTGGGCGGGCGTCGGCGTGGGCTTGGGCGTCGGCGTCGGCTTGGGCGTGGGTGTAGCTGTCGGGACGGGCGTCTTCGCTGGGGTGGGTGTCGGGGTGACCCCGGGGGTTGACGTCGGTGTCGGCGCGGGGCTGTCGGTCGGGCTGGGGCTGGCGCTCGGGCTGTCAGACGGCGTGGGGCTGGGACTGGGGCTGTCGGTCAGTCTCGGGCTGGGCGACGCCAGCGGTACGAAGGTGACCTGGCCAAGGATCGGCGCGGTCGCCGTGGCAGGCGAGACGCCGCCCGCAAAGATCGAGAGCTGCGGATGGAGAATGGCCACCGCCACCACCACGATGCCGCCGGTCACGAGCAACGCGCCCAGGCTGTCCCTGACAAAGCGCGGCCGCTGACTGCCCCGGCCGCCACTCCGGCCTCCGTTGCGACTGCCATTCCGGCCACCACCAAACCGGCCCGACTTGACAGGCACGGTAGTCCCGGAAGTGGTGCCAACAGGCACCGGCAATCCGGGTCCACCGGAAACTGAGGTCGCCAAGGGCAGCAATGGGCTGGCCGCGACGGCGGCTGCCTTGTCGTTGCTATCGGGCGCAAACAACCGGAAGCCCTTCGATGGGGCTGCCGGAAGGGGCGCGGCAACGGGCGGGCTGGCCGGCGTCGATTTGACCGGGGCCGGCGCGAGGACGAAGGGAGCAGGCTTCGCCGCCGCCGCTGCAATGGCGGCTGAGATTGGCGCGGCGGCCGCGATCTGCGGGGCGGGCGCGATCTGCGGGGCGGGCGCGAGGGGAGCAAGGGGCGCCCGGACCGGCGCAATTGGAGTTGGGGCGGGGGTTGGAGCAACCACTGGAGCCGGTGCGGCTACCAGCGCGACGGGCTCAGGTTTGGCGAAGCTGGCCGGTGCCACCGACGCGCTGCGACCGGCCGATCCGAGCGCGAAACCGGCCGGTCCGAGGGCAACCGGGGCGGCTTCCATGGCGGCCATCGAACCCTGCGGTAGGGCGTTTGGCGGAGCCGCCGGAGGAACCACGTTGAGGACCGCAGCGGGGGGCGCCTTGGCGATCGGTGGGTGATCGGCCGGATCCTCGTCGGCCAGGATCCCGAAGACGCGCCGGAGTGCTTCCCGCCCGATTTCGGCGTCCATCGGGTCGGACTTGAACATCTTGTTTTCGGCCGCGACGCGCTGTCGGCGGACGACCAGATAGACGGCTCCCCAGGCAAGGATCGCCGTCGTCAGCACGATCGCGAGAATGATGGGCAGGCTCATGGACGTGTGGGCGCAAGCTCCTCGGAAAGACGTCGGAGGCGGATGCTAGCACCCACCCGTTCGAATGGGGATTAGGAAGAGTGCCGATCGGCCCGGAACGACAGGGTGGTGCAGAGGGGAACCCTTGGTTTGAGTCTGCTGCGGTAACCGATAGTGGGCGACGGACGAGCGCCGAGGGCCGGCCGTTTCCGACCTGGGCTGAGGTGGGGCGCCGCCCCTACGGGCTGTTTGTCTCACCGATCCAGAAGACGGGCGATCCGGCGCCCTTGGGCATCGCCGCCGTGACGATCCGGGTTCGGTTGGCCGCAACCGCCGGCACTCGGCCGCTGAGCGCGTCCCCGACGGCCGTCGTCCAGGCCATGTCATCCCAGGTCAGGCCGTCGCGGGACGTCCACACGCCGTAGTCGGTGGCGATGAAACCGTCAGCGACTGCCAGGACCGGGGGCCAAAATGATTGCGGTCGCGAGCCGCTGGCGGCGCGGGTCCACGACCGACCACCGTCGTCCGAGACGAACACGAGCGGATCTTGCCGCGGGTCGGGGCCCTGGCCGAATGCCACCAGGCGCTGCCCGGTGGCGGCCACGCTGACCAGGGTGACCCCGGCGCCATCGGAGACCGTGCGGGCCGTCCAGGCGAGACCGTCGGTCGACAGCCACGCAGCGGCGCTGCCGCCGACGGTTCCAACCGCGGCAAATCCGCTGCCCGACGCCGTGACGTCCACGATCGAGCCATCGGACGTCCCGCTGAGCGAGCCCACACGAGTCCAGTCCTGGCCCGTGGCCGAGCTGATCCAGGGTGCCACGCCGGTCGTGCCCCGCTGGATTGCCACGAACCCGCCCGAATTGGCGGCGAGCACGCCGATCTCGTGCAGCCCATTTGTGCCAGCCGCGCCGATCGCCGTCCAGTGGATGCCGTCCATCGAGACCCACATCTCCGGCCGGCTGACATCACTCGACCCGCCTGCGGCGACGATGACGTCCCCAGGCGCCCGGCACCAGCCACGGAAGATCGCCGGCCGGCGGCGGGATCAATGGCGTGCCTGAGCCGAAATCGCTTTGCCAGAGGGCGTCCGTGGCGGATGACTCCAGGCTCGTTCCCGGGCCGACCGCCGATCCGTCGGGAAAAGCGCTCAGCCGAGCCGAGCAGACGAAGCCGGAACTGCAGCCATTTGAGCCCTCGAGCTGAACCCGCAGTTGGGCTCGCGGCGGGGCCTGGGGCGACCCAGACGGTCCGGTGTCTTGGACCGCGTTCGGCGTGCCCGTCCCTGGACTGATCATCGGCACGGCGCAGCCCGCGACCAGCGCCGCGAGCGTCCACAGCGCTACCGTCGCGCGCCGGCGCGCTCGGCTCATCTCGCCACGGCCTGGTCAGATCCCATTTGACATCCAGACGCCGCCCGACGCCCGTTAGTTTCCGGAAGGTGGCCGAAGCTGGCGATCGGTGGGCTGGTCAGCGTTCCCTGAGGGCCGCCACCACGCTCAGTCTGGCCAGGCCACGATCTGCCAGGGCCAGGGCCGCTCCCAGGGCGGCGATCACGACGAGGGTCATGGCCGCCAGCAGGCCGGCCGGGATCGCTGCCACCTCGGCCGGGGGATCGAAGACTCCGGCCAGGATCTGCAGGAGCGCGAGCCCAACGAGGCCGCCGATCACCAGGCCGGTGGCCAGGCCGGCGATCCCGACGAAAAGCGTCTCGCCCAGCAACGAGGCCCGAATCTGGCGTGACTCCGCGCCGATCGCGACCAGCGTCGCCAGCTCCCGGCGACGCTCCGACAGGCCGGCCAGCAGGAACAGGGCAACGCCCACCGCCGCGATGCTGACGGCGAAGGCCACGTCCAGCAGGACCAGGCCGGACAGGTCCACCGACGTGATGCTGTTCGCGATCCGGGCCGTCGTGGTCCCCAGGTCCGTCACCTGCCAACCGCTCCCGAGGCGGGTGGCGACGGTGCTCGCGACCGAGCCGGCATCACCGTTGGCCCGGGCCAGGACAAAGGAGATTCGGTCGTTGCCCGTCTGCGCCGCAACGTAGGACAGGTTGGCAACGAGGAAGGCGTCCTTTGGCGCAGTCGGGAACTCCAGGGCCACCCCGGCCATCGTGAATTCGACCGTCTTCAGCACACCCGAAGCATCAGGCACCCGGACCCGGATCCGGTCGCCCGGCACGATGCTGTAGTCCTTGGCCGTCTCGGCCGAAACGAGGATCGCGTCGGGTCTCGCCTGGAGGGCACGCATCGCCCCGGCCGCGGTCGAGCCCTGGAAGAACGAATCGGCCAGGGGTGCCACGCCGGGCAGGACGGCGCTGTCGATTGCCAGCAGGTCCTGGGCCTCGGGACCCACGTACACCACCCGGTCGACGAACGGCGTGGCGGTGCCCACGCCCGGGCCGGCGAGGTGGGCCACGTCGGCGACGGTCGCTGGGCTGCTGGGCACGGCCTTCAGGTCGGCCCCCAAGGTGAGCTCGGCGTCGATCCGCTGCTGCTGACGATAGGTGGCGTCGAAGACAAGGACGCTCGTTGCGAAGCTGACCGCCAGGGCCAGCACGACGATCGCTCGCGAGGCGGCAACGGCCCGGGCAGTCAGTGAGCGACCGGCGAGCTCACCACCGGCTCCCAGCAGTCGGCCCAGGGCCTTGGCCAGCCAGCTGCTCCGGCGGAGCACGCCGCCAACCAGGCGCAACAGGAGAAGCGTTCCCCCGGACCAGAACAGGAGCGGCGCGAGGAACGATGTGAGGGCCAGCGTGACGGTGGGATTGCCTTCAGCGTTGAGGACCGGGTGGATCCCGGATCCACCAGCGATGACGTACACCACGACCCCAGCAACTAGGGCCAGCACGTCCAGGAAGAGTCGCTGCCAGAGGGGAGCCCTGGCGCGCTGGAGCTCCTGGCGACCGGCTGCAATCTCCTCGCGAAGCTGGGCCCGCAGGGGCAGGACGGCCGACAGCGAGGCCAGGATCGTGGTCAGCAAGATGGCGATTCCCCCCGCCCGAAGAATGGCTTCGACCGGACCCGCCGAGATGAGCTCGGCCCCGAACAGGCCCAGCCCGATGGCAGTCCCAAGGACAACCCCCAGGACCGATCCCACGCCGGCCGTTACGACCGTCGCGCCCATGAAGATCCGCCGGAGCTGGTTGCGGTTGGCCCCGCGGGCGCGGAGCAGCGCGGCGTGACGACGGGTGGCATCGGCGGTGGCGTCGGCGGCCAGCCGGGACAGGGCCAGGGCCAGGAGAATTCCGGGCAGGGCCAGGAAGACGAACAGGATCTGGCCCCAGGCGAGGTCGGCCGCGAGGGGCTCCAGGGATGCGCTGGCATCGTCCACCCACTGGAGACTGCCCGCTCCCTGCTTTTCGACTCGTCGGCGAACCGTATCGAGCCAGGTCTGGGCCGCCACTGGATCACCCGGGAGCTGGGCATGGTCAAGCTGGATGTGCAGCTCTCGCCGAACAGCGGGATCGGGAGTGAAGACCGGCGCAGTCCCGCCGGTGGCACCCGAGCCCCGAGCCGGATCGGCCGCCGTCGCGGTCGCCGGGATCCTGGGCAGGACCTGGGCTTCGAGGTCGGCCCGACTCATCACGGCCACGTTGACCGGGGAGTTCGCGCCGGCCGCGCGGTGGGCGGCATCGATCGGGCCCAGGAGCAAGTCGGCGCCAGCGATCGACACGATCCCTGAAACCGTCAGGGTCACGCTCCCGCCGCCGGGCAGGGCAAATGCGAGCGAATTACCGGGTACGGCACCCAGGTTCGAGGCGAGGTCGCGGCTGATCGCCACCTGGCCCGGCGCGATTGAGCCGGCCGACGTCTGGAACAGGCCCGTGGTGGCCGAGTAGGACGGATCCAGGCCAATCAGGACCCCCACACTGGTCTGGGTGGCCGTGCCAGCACTATTCCGTGCGGCACTGTCAAAGTGGGCCAGTTCGAACGCCGTCACCGCCTTGACCGCTGGGTCTGCCCGCACGATCGTCAGCGCCGCGTTGGCGTCCGAGGTGGGACCCAGGACGACCTGAGCATCGACCGGCAGGCCGGCCAGGGCGCGCCGGGTGACGGTTGTCCCCGAAGCGGTCCCGAACAGGAGGACACTGCTGATCAGGGCCGCGGCGATCGTGACGCCAACCAGGGCGGCCAGTGAACGGCGGGGCTCCCGAAGGACAAGGCGGAAGGTATGGCTGACCAGGTTCAAGCGGGAACTCCTGCAGTGAGCCGTCCGTCGCGCATCCGGAAGCGCTGGTCGGCGAGTGCTGCGCTGGCGGGATCGTGGGTCACCAGGACAAGGCTGGCCCCGCGCCGGCGCACCGCGTCGGTCAGGAGTACGAGAACGCCCGCGGCGTTGCCTTCATCCAGGCTGCCGGTTGGCTCATCGGCCAGGATGATCGCCGGTTCGATAACGAGCGCCCGGGCGACTCCGACACGCTGCCGCTCGCCGCCCGACAACTCGTCGATCCGGGCCTCGGCAGCATGGTTCAGGTCCACTTCCTCCAGGACGGCCAGTGACCGCCTGCGGCGCTCGCCGGCGGGTACCCCGGCCAGGGCCAGGGGCAGGGCGATGTTCTCCCAGGCCCGCAGACTGGCGATCAGCCCGAACGACTGGAACACGATTCCCACCTGGCGTTGGCGAAGGCGCGCCCGGTCCGTCCCGGAGAGGTGCGCCAGGTCATGGCCCAGGACGATCACCTGGCCCTCGTCGGCCACTTCCAGCCCCGCCAGCAAGCCAAGCAAAGTTGTCTTGCCGGATCCAGACGGGCCCTCCACGGCCACGAACGTGCCCGGCTCGACATCCAGGTCCACGGCGTCAACCGCAACCACGGGATCGATCCCGCGCTGGACGTAGCGGCGAGTCAGGTGCCGGCAACTGATCACGCTCATGCCTGTCCCTGCCCTTCGACGATCCGGCCGTCCCGCAGTTCGACCGTCCGGTCAGCTCGCCGGGCGACGTCCGGATCGTGAGTGGCCAGGATGATCGTCATGGAGTTGGCTGCGTGGAGCTCGGCCAGCAGGTCGAGCAGGACCGTGGCGCTGGCCGAGTCGAGCTCGCCCGTGATCTCGTCGGCCAGGATGATCGTGGGACGGGTCGCCAAGACGGCCGCCAGGGCGCCGCGCTGCTGCTCGCCACCGGATAGCTGACTCGGTCGGTGACCGGCCCGATCGGCCAGGCCCACCCGAGCCAGGATGTCGATCGCCGCCCGGGTGGCCACCGGCCGGCCAGCCAGCCGGGCGGCAAGGACCACGTTCTCGGCAAGGCTCAGGAATGGCACCAGGTTCTGGCTCTGGAAGATGATCCCCACGTGGGAACCGCGCAGACTGGCCCGTTGGTCCTCGCTGGCCCTGGACAGATCAATGCCGTCGACGACGACTCGACCAGCGGTCGGCCGGTCGGAACCAGCCAGGAGCTGAAGGAGGGTCGACTTGCCCGAGCCCGACCGGCCCATGATTGCCACGAACTCGCCGGCCGCCACGCGAAGGTGGATCCCGCGCAGGGCGATCGTCTCGACGTCCGCCTCCTGGTAGACCCGGATGACGTCCACCAGCTCAATCGCCGGCTGGGTAGCGTTCAGCCCGGTCGCAGGAGTCTCGGCCACGCTCACGACCACTTGAAGCTCTCGATCATTAGGCGAAAGGCGTCGACGTTGTCGACCCCGTCGGGCGTTGACAGACTGACGATTGCCAGACCGTTGGGGCCGGGCACGTAGTAGCGATCGACGGTCGACGGGACCTGCTTGCCGGTGACCGGATCGGGCAGGGCAGGCAGGTGATAGGACAGGTGAACGTAGCTGACCCCGCCGACCTTGATGGTGTCCTGTTTGATCAGGCTGAAGCCGGCCTGCGCCTGCAGAGCGGGCAGATCGGTTGCAGCGACGTACCCGGCAACATCGGCCTGGACCGGCGCAATCACGACGGTCTCACTGCTGTCCTTGTCGCGAATGACAACGCCATTGGACGCCTGGTTGACCTGCCAGCCTTCGACGTACTGGATCGAGTAGACCGGCGCTGTGCCGTGATAGGTCAGGAACACGGCGTTGTCCGGGATATCGCCGTGACTGGTCCCGCCGCTGGCTTCCGGTGCGGCCGATCCGCCTGGGACGGGACTGGCCGAGCCTTGCGCCGACGGTGCTGCCGTGGCCGCGGACGGCGCAGCCGTGGCTGTGGACGGCAGTGCCGAACTGCCCGAGCTGGCCGACGCTGCCGGTCCGGCGCAGGCACTGACAATCGCGCTCAGCGCAACGGTCGCCATCAGCAAGCCGTAGCGGCGACCCAGGGGTGAGGTAAACATTCGAACAGGGACCTCGCATGATTCGGCCGACTGGTCGTCGACGGTCAGTGCGAGTTGTCGCTGCTCGACATGAACCTCACGTGAGGCGCGGCAGGACCAGGCGGAAGACTGACCCGGCTCCGGGCCGGCTGGCCGCCGTCAGGTTGCCGTGATTCCGCTCGGCCAGGCTCCGGGCGATCGCCAGGCCAAGACCGCTCCCTTGCGGCGCGCCGGCGTCGGAATGAACGCGGTGGAACGGCTCAAAGATCCGCTCCAGATCACTCGAGGCAATCCCTGGCCCGTCATCGGCAACCTCGACCATGACATCGCGGTCGACAGACCTGGTTGTCACGCGGACTGAGTCAGCCTTCGTCGCAGCGCTGTACCGATAGGCGTTGTCCAGGAGATTGCCGACGATCCGATCGACCTCGGTTGGATCGCCCAGGACCAGCAGGTCAGAACCAAGTGCCATCCGCGCCCGGGCCAGATCCGGATGCCCCGAGCCAAAGGTCTCGACCGTCTCAGCGACGAGTACCGACAGGTCGAACGCTTGGTGATGTTCAACTGGGGCTTCGTCACTGCGGGCGAGGAGCAGCAAGTCGTTCGTCAATCGGGCGAGGCGCCGAGCCGAGCTCGCGTTGACGACGAGGGCGTGGCGTAGTTCGTCTGTCGTCGTTGCGACCGCCAGGGCCCCCTCTGCGGACGACAGGATGGCGGTCAGCGGCGTGCGCATCTCGTGCGAGGCGTCCGCCACGAAGCGCCGCTGGTGGGCATGCGCCTCGCGAATTGGGCCGAGGGTACGCGCTGCGAGCACCCAGGCAAACACGCCGACAAGGGCGATCACCACGCAATCGGCCAGGACGAGGGCAAGGCCGATCCGGTCCACGGCCGAGTGGTAGGCGAGCGCTGCGACCTGTTCGCTGTTGAGCTCCGGGCCAACATCGAACGTCGGCGCCAGGACAATTGCAAAACCCAGGTAGAAGGCCAGGCTGAACAGGCCGAGAACGACCGCGAACAGCCCGATATAGAGAACGGTAAGTCGGACGCGGGCGCGACGAAACACCAGGCTGCCTAGGCCCGCAGCCGATACCCGGAGCCACGGATCGTTTCGATCAGGCCATCGCGTCGGCCCCCGTCGACTTTGCGCCGGAGACTCCGAATGTAGACATCCACGATGTTCGATTCAGCCGCAAAGTCGGCATCCCACAGGACACGGATCAGCCGATCGCGCCCGAAGACCTGGCCAGGGTGGCGGGCAAGCAACTCGAGAAACGCAAACTCGCGCGCCGTGAGGTGCACCGGCTGGTCATCTCGCCAGACCTGCAGGGTGGCTGGATCGAGCTTCAGGTCGCCGACCTCCACGACGGGCGAGCGGTCCTCAAGCCTGCGCCGGCCCAGGGCTCGGACGCGAGCCCGGAGCTCGTCGATGCTGAACGGCTTGGCGAGGTAGTCGTCGGCACCACGATCCAGGCCGGTGACCCGGTCCTCCACGGCGTCGAGCGCGGTCAGCATCAGGATGGGCCCCGGAAACCCGGCGGTGCGGAGTGCGGAGCAGGTCGCGAAGCCATCCAGGCCGGGCAGAATGATGTCAAGCAGGACCAGGTCGTAGTCGTAGGTCGCCGACCATTCGAGTGCCTCCGGGCCGGTACCCACGATGTCGATGGCATGTCCGTCTGCCGCCAGGACGGCCTTGATGGCGTCGGCGATATTGAACTCGTCCTCGACGACCAGAATCCGCAGGTGTCGACCCTCACTGTGTGGCCCAGCGATCGGGCCGGAGTGTGCCCGTCCGATCGAGCCTAGGTCGGACAACCTGAGTGCAGCCTGAATCGGAGTTGGCCGACCAAGTGCGTCGCCGCTTGCTCGCTCAACCGGCCGGCTTGACCGAGCGCCGGCGGCGACTGCCTCCCAGCACTCGGCGGGTCACTGGGATCCAGGCGGTGGCGAACCCGGCCTGAATGAGCACAATCAGCACGATCAACAAGCTGGGCACCGTCAGCAATGCGCCGGGCACGAGCCAGGCAGCCTGCGAGAGGGTGCTCAACGTCCCGAAGGCAGTGAGCTGGACGGCCCCGCCGCTGGGCAGAGGCTGAACCACCAGTCCGCCCTCGGCGGTCCCGCTGGAACCGGGCGAACCGACGGGTCCGCCGCTGGTCACCGGACCAGGCGAATCAGCCGCCGATGGGCTGCCTGAAGGGTTGGCAGAACCAGACGGCGACGGACTGGGGCTGGGGCTGCCCGATGGGGATGCGGAGGGGTCAGGCCTCCAGCTTGGACTTGCACTTGAGCTCGGGCTGGGACTTGGGCTTGGACGCGCCGGCGTTGGGCTTGGGCGAGGGCTTGGGCTCCCACTCGGGCTCGGGCGAACCGACGGCGTGGGTGTCGGTGTCGCGGCCGACGAGGGCGTGGGCGTCGGGCCAAGGCCCGGCAGGATCACGAATGCCGGCAGGGCCGGAAATGGTGTCCCCTGTGAGCCGCTGCCACAGTCGTTCTGGTCGTAGGCTGTGGCGGTCCAGATGGATAACAGTCCAGTGGTCGCCGTGACCCGGATCACGAAGGTGCCCGAAGCATTCTTGAGCCGGTTCGCGCTGTCCGTCGTGGAAAAGCTCACCAGCGTTGGCTTTGTCGTCCCGATCGACGCAGTCCAGGAGCTGCCCGGCTGCGTGCCGACGGAGGCGCTGTTGACCGTCACCCCGCTGGGGATCGAGATGGTCACGCACTCGATGTTGCGTCCGTTCGGTGTAACCGTCAGGGTCACGTCGGTCGCAAACCCGGTGGTCAGGGTCGTGGGGGTCGCGGTAATTCCCCAGGGAGTCCCCGCGCTGCTCGGGGCAGCCGACAGGATGCCGGCCAGCCCAAGCAGGACCACCGACATGCTCGCCAGGATCGGCCGTCGGGCTGCCATCAGGCGACCTGGCGGCCCGGAACGATGAGCGGCTGGACCGTGGACACGAGTGCGGACTGGCCGGGTAGCGGGGCGTCGCCGGCGGTCCTGATCCCGCGCACGAAGATCTCCACGAGACGCGCTTCGAGTTGCGTCCCGGCCGCGTCCTCCAGGCGCTTGAGCGCCTCGTCCACCGAGAACGCCTTGCGATAGGGCCGGGTCGTGGTCATCGCGGAGAAGGCATCACCCACCGCCAGGATTCGGGCGACCAGCGGGATCTGCTCGGCGGCCAGCTCGTCCAGGTAGCCCTGGCCGTCCCAGCGTTCGTGGTGATGGCGAATGCCGGCCCGGATCAGCTCGATGTCCGGCAGGTCGCGGACGATCGCATCGCCCAGGGCAACGTGCTGCTTGACGATCGTGAACTCGTCATCGGTCAGCCGGCCGGGCTTGCGCAGGATCGCGTCGGGAATGGCGATCTTGCCCACATCGTGGAGCAGCCCGGCCGTGTGGATCGCCCGCCGGAGGTCGGGCTCCAGGCCCATCTCGCGGGCCAGGAAGTCACCGTAGCGGGCCACGTCCTCGGAATGGCGCCGGGTATAGCGGTCCTTGGTGTCCACCGCCCGGACCAGGCTTTCGAGGATCCCGAAGGTCTTGACCGACCCAGGCACGGGCGGGCTGGCGTCGGCCACCAGGATCGCGTCGCCGCCGCCGGCCTTGGCCTCGTCGAGGGTCTGGGCCGTCGTGGACAGGAGCGTGGTGACCGACTCACCGTTGACCGGGTAGCGGCAGATGCCGGCACTGAACGTGACCGGCAGGCGCTCCGAGCCCTCAAACTGGAGGGTCAGCTGACCCAGGGTGGCCCGGAGCTGATCGATGGCGGGAACGAGTGCGTTGGCCCCGCCGGTCTGGGTCATCGCCAGGAACTCGTCGGGTCCATAGCGACCCCAGGTGGCACCCGCCGGCATCGCCTCGCCCAGCAGCCGCTCCACCTCGACCAGGACATGATCGCCGGCGGTGTGGCCGTAGGTGTTGTCGAGGAGCCCGAAGTTATCAAGATCAAGGAGCGCGACGCCCAGCGTTTCGCCGCTGGTCCGGGCGAGCTCCACTTCGGTCGCCAGGCGCTCGACCAGCGCTCCATGGTTCAGGGCGCCGGTCAGCGGATCGCGCCGGGCGGCCTCGAGCAGCTCGACGGTCTGCCGGCTCAGCCGGTTCTGGGCCGCGCGGAAGATGAAGCCCAGCAACAAGGCACTGATCAGGGCCGCTGTCAGGGTGATCTCGACCACGTGAAACCGACTCTCGTCGAGCAGGGTCAGGATCGGCTGGGCATCGCGCCAGACGGCCACCACGGCAAACACGCGGCCACCCTCGATAATCGGCAAGTATTCGCGCAGGACCGAGCCGGTTGCCAGCGGCGCAAGTGCGCCGGCCAGGTCGGGCGTGATCATCGCGGCCTTGGCCTGCTGGTCCTGGATGGCACTGGCCAGGTCAACGGTCCGGGCTGCCTGCTTGCCGGCGCTGAGGCCGTCGTCACTGACCAGCACGGTGCCGTCCGGAGCGAGCAGGGCGGCCCGCAGGATGCCGCTGCCGTCCACCAGCAGCTGCAGGCCGTGTTGGAGGGTGGCCTGGCGATCAGCGCTGAGGCCACCGGGTTGGACATCTTCCTGGCGCAGGTTCAGGCCGATGAAGCTGCGCACCGCGCCAACGTCCGCGTCGACCGAGGCCTTGAGCAAGGTGTTCGTGGAATCAGCCGTGACCAGGGCGGCCTGAC
>JBBRIV010000061.1:0-13015 GCA_038220425.1 Candidatus Limnocylindrales bacterium | reverse complement strand
TGCGGCCTGATGTTCCCCGACGAGGAGATGTTCGGGATCGACCTGGTCATCCCCGACATCACCTACCTCAAGGAGCGCCGGGCCAACGTCCGCGCATTCCTGATCACCCACGCCCACGAAGACCACGTTGGCGGCCTGCCCTACATCCTGCCCGAGTTCCCGGGCGTGCCGGTGTATGCCTCCACCCTGGCCCGGGGCCTCCTGGGCAACAAGATCAAGGAGCATCGCCTCCACAACAACGAGCTCAAGGCGCTCGACCCGGGCGACGAGATCCAGATCGGGCCGTTCACGGTGATCCCGTTCCGGATCGGCCATTCCATCCCGGATGCGATGGGCATTGCCCTGCGTACGCCGGTTGGCGTGGTGGTCCACACCGGTGACTTCAAGTTCGACCACACCCCCGTCGACGGCAAGCTGTCCGACTTCCACACCCTCGCCCGGCTGGGCGAGGAGGGCGTGATCTGCCTGCTGTCCGACTCCACCCGGGCCGAAAATCCGGGTTACACGCCGTCCGAGCGAACGGTGGGCGAGGCCTTCCGCGAGATCATGGAGCCGCTTGAGGGGCGGGTGATCGTGGCGACCTTCGCCAGCAATATCGCCCGTGTCCAGCAGGTCCTGGATGCGGCCGCCTCCTTCGGCCGCAAGACCGCCGTCATCGGCCGCTCGATGGAGCAGAACTTCCGGATCGCCACGGACCTGGGCTACCTCAAGTACGACCCGGCCATGATCGTGGCCAAGGATCGGATCAACGAACCGGGCAACTCCAAGCTGGTCATCGCCACGACCGGCGCCCAGGGCGAGCCGATGGCCGGTCTGGCCCGGATGGCCAACCGCGACCACCGCTTTGTCGAGATCCAGCCCGGCGACACCGTGATCGTCAGCGCCAGTCCCATCCCCGGCAATGAGGAATACGTCAGCCGGACGATCGACAACCTCTTCAAGGCCGGCGCCAACGTCTTCTACCACACGATCAAGCGGGCCCACGTCTCGGGTCACGCCAGCCAGGAAGAGCTCAAGCTGATGCTGGGCCTGACCAAGCCGCGCTACTTCATCCCGATCCACGGCGAGTTCCGGATGCAGGTCCAGCACGGGCGCCTGGCCGTCGAGACCGGGGTCGATCCGGGCAACGTATTCATCATCGAGAACGGCACACCGATCGAGGTCTTCGATGACGGCAGTGCCCATCGCGGCCAGCCGGTCCCGGCCGGCTACGTGTACGTCGACGGCCTGTCCGTGGGCGAGGTGGGCGAGGTGGTCCTGCGCGATCGCAAGGCCCTCGCCAACGACGGCATGTTCATGATCGTGGTCACCGTCGACAAGCAGACCGGCAAGATCGTCGGACGGCCCGAGATCATCACCCGGGGCTTCGTCAAGGGCAATGAGCAGGATCCCCTGATCCCCGGTGCGATTGAACGGGTGATGACCTCGATTGCCAACCCGGGCAACCACATCAGCGAGATCGCCCTGCTCAAGGTCCAGATCAAGGACGGCGTCTCACGCTACCTGTATGAGCAGACCAAGCGCCGGCCGATGGTCTTCCCGGTCGTCGTCGAGGTCTGAGATGACCGGTCGGCGCCGAGCTGCGCCGCGCAGGACGCCTCGTCGCTCCGCGCCCCGCCGGCCTGGCGGTGGTTCGGGGCTCAACGGATTCAACCTCAACCCCGAAGTCGTCCGGTCCCTGGTCGGGATTGCCATCCTCGTCGTTGGGATCGTGACCCTGATCGCGCTGCTCCTGCCGGGCCGCGGCCAGCTGACCGACCTGTGGCGGAACCTGATCGCACCGTGGTTCGGGACCGGCCGCTGGTTCGTGCCGCCGATCCTGATCGGAGCCGGGCTGTTCGTGCAGCGAGCCAAGGGTGACGGCGGACGGTGGGGCCTGGCTCTGCTCGGCGCCGGCCTGTCCTATGTCGGCTTCCTGGGCGCCATCGACGGCCCGAACCTGGCCAACGGCGGCCGGATCGGCCGGTTCGTTGGCGATGGGCTGGCCGGCCTGATCACCCACCCGGGGTCATTCGTGGTCTGCCTTGCCATGACCATCATCGGCCTGCTGCTGGCCCTCGACATGTCCCTGCCCACTCTGCTCAAGCCCCTCGGCAAGGGCGCCCGGACGGTGGGTGCTGCCTTGACCGCGCCGGCCGCCGACGACCCTGAGCCTGCCCCGGCGGCGAGCGGCCGGAGGGTTCGCCGTGAGCCGGTCCCGATCCCCGTGCTGGGAGACGGCGACGCCCACGCCGCCGACGACGAGCACGACCGGGCCGACCGGCGGAGCGGCCCGCGGGCAACCAGCCCTGCCCAGATGAGCCAGACGATCTGGGCCGGCCGGGGCGACGGCCACGATTCAGGCGGGCCGGCTGGACCGGGTTCGGCTGGTTCGTCCGATTCGGCCCACAACGGGGCTGCCGCGTCGCCCGGTCGGGCCGGGGCAGCCACCCTTGAACCGGTCCTGAGCGTGAACAGCGTGGCCTGGACCTTGCCTACCACCGCCATGCTCGAGATCCGTCCGCCGGGCAAGACCGGGGGCGGGATGGACCACGCCGAGAACATCCGGGATATCGAAGAAAAGCTGCACAGCTTTGGGATCGACGCCCGGGTGGTTGGCACCAACAGCGGCCCGGTCGTGACCCAGTACGAGGTTCGCCCCGAGAAGCACGTCAAGCTTTCCCGTATCGAGGGACTCCAGGACGACCTGGCGATGGCCCTGGCCGCGCGCTCGATCCGGATCGAGGCCCCCATCCCGGGAAAGGACGTGGTTGGGATCGAGATCCCCAACCACAAGAGCGAGGTCGTCGGCTTCCGCTCACTGATCGAGGACGCCGACATGCTGGCCGCGACCAGCCGGCTGACCTTTGCCCTCGGGCGCGACGTGTCGGGCCAGCCCTACGCCGTGGACCTGGCCAAGATGCCCCACCTGCTCGTGGCTGGAGCCACCGGCTCGGGCAAGAGCGTGTGCGTCAATGCCCTGATCACCAGTCTGTTGATGCACTCGCGGCCGGACGAGGTCCGGCTCATCCTGATCGACCTCAAACGGGTCGAGCTGGCGCCCTATGACGCCCTGCCGCACCTGCTGCAGCACGTGATCGTCGAGCCCCACGAGGCCAAGGCGGCGCTCAACTGGGCGGTCCACGAGATGGAGGATCGCTACAAGCGACTCGCCTCGCACACGGTCCGCAACATCAGCGCCTACACCGAGTTGCCCGGGATCGACGAGCGGATGCCCTTCGTGGTCCTGATCATCGACGAGCTGGCCGACCTGATCATGCGCGAGGGCCGCAAGGTCGAGGATCCGATCGTCAAGATTGCCCAGAAGGCGCGGGCCGTGGGCATCCACCTGGTCCTGGCCACCCAGCGTCCGAGCGTCAACGTGGTCACCGGCCTGATCAAGGCCAATGTACCCAGCCGGATTGCCTTCGCGATGGCCTCCAACGTCGACAGCCGGACCGTCCTGGACCAGCCCGGCGCGGAGGACCTGATCGGGCGCGGCGACATGCTCTACCAGCCGGTCGACCTGCCCCGGCCGGTTCGGCTCCAAGGTGTGTTCGTGAGCGACAAGGAAGTCAGCGCCGTCACCGAGCATTGGCGATCGCAGGCACCCGGGCCGTTCTACGACGAATCGATCTTTGCCTTTGTCGACGGCGACGAGAACGGCAGTGGCCAGTTCGGCTGGCTGGCCAAGATGTGCGAGGACGACATGGCCGTGCGCGCCGCCGAGCTCGTGACCAGCACGGGCCGGGCCAGCACCTCCTCGCTCCAGACCAAGCTCAAGGTGGGCTTCAGCCGGGCCAGCCGGTTGATGGACGAGCTCGAGCGCTACGGGATCATCGGTCCCCAGGATCCGCGCAATCCAGCATCGCCCCGGATCGTATAGGGCTCCGACAACTGGCTGACCAGCCTCGAACAGGTCGACGACCCCGTCGACTGATCTGGCGCTGTCCCGCGGCCCGCGCCGGGATTCCGGCGCGGCGGCCGGGTGCGGCCCGGCATGGCTGGCGCGGCCGGCGCGGCGTCCGGCGGGAGCGTCCGGGCGTGGCCGGCGCGGCCGGGGTTTCTGCCAAATGCCGCCCTGGGCGGCCGTATGGTCACTCGCGGCCCCGAAATCGAGCCGAAGCGGTGATCGCCTGCTCAGGCCGAGCACGAAACTGAGCCCGGTCGAGCCCGGTCGAGTCCAATCGGGGCCTCGAATCCGCCGCATTGCCGTCGTACGGCCGCGCTGAGCGGCATTTGGCAGAAGGGGACGCGTGGGGCCGGGGCGGCTCGAACGCGTTGCGACTGGCGACCGGCAGTTCGAACGCGAGCGGCCGAGGCGGCTCGAATGCGAGCGGCCGCGCGGCACGAGCCGTGGCGCACCACGGCAGACCGGACTTGGCCGTCCTCGCGGCGCCGGCCGCAGTGCATCGGCGCAACGGTCCATGCCCAGGCGTCAGAAGGATCGACACGAGGGGGTATCCTGATAGGCCAGCCCCGCAACGAGACAGCCGAAGCCCGATGACCACTCGAGACCAGGCGCGCCGTCGCGCGGCGGAGGTGCGCTCTGAAGCCGCCTCCCGCGGGGTGCCCCTGAGCCATCCCGTGGCCAGCCTGCCCGAGCGCCTCCTGACGGCGCGCGAGCACAAAGGCGTCGACCTGTTCCGGGCCGAGCGCGACACGAAGATCCGGGCGCGCTACCTGGGCGCCCTCGAGCGGGGCGACTACCGTGAGCTGCCCGGCGCGGTATACACGAAGGGTTTCCTGCGCAACTACGCCCTGTACCTGGGCCTGGATCCCGACGAAATCCTCCTCCAGTGGCGCCGCGAACGGGGCGACGGCCCGTCATCGGACCCGGTCCTGGTCGTCCCGCGCACGGTCGTCGCACCTCGCCAGGGGATCACGATCTCGCCCCGGGTCCTGGGCGGCGCACTCCTGGCCCTGGTCGTGATCCTGGTCCTCGGCTACATCGGCACCCAGCTGGTGCGCTTCTCCAAGCCACCCACGATCAGCGTCACGGACCCGGCGACGGCGGTCGCGACGGTCGACGAATCGGCTACCTCGTACACCGTCCGGGGGATGACCACCGCCGGTGCGACCGTCTCGATCACGATCCCCGGACGCGACCAACCGGTCCAGGTGACGGCCGGTCCGGATGGCAGCTGGAGCCTGTCCGTGGATCTTCGCCGCGGACGCAACCAGTTCAGCGTGACCGCTACTGACCCGGACACCGGCAAGCGGGCCGACACGCCCTATGCCCTTGTGATCAATGTTCCGATCTCGGCCATCGTCACGCCCGGCCTGACCCTCGACCAACCGGCCGAAGGTGCCACGTTCGAGAACGGCGCGATCCTCGTCACCGGCTCGGCCACGAATGCCACCGAGGTCACCGTGAGTGCAGTCTTCGCCGGGACCGTCACGGCGCCCAGTGGGGCGAAGCCGCCCCCGACGCCGGCTCCACCGCCCGTCCAGACGGCGACCGTCGGCGGCGACGGCGCGTTCAGCGTGCCGTTCAACCTGACTGCGGGCAAGTGGACGCTGACCGTGGTCGCGGCCGGTAGCGCCGGCAAGACAACGAGCCTGACCCGGGTGGTCACGGTCACCTACAAGGGCGTCAACCTGGTCGTCGCGATCAAGGGCGGCTCGGCCTGGATCAAGGTCTGGGAGGACGGCGTGGTTGACCAGACGATCGGCGCCGGTGGCAAGACCGAGACCGACGGCAAGACCCTGACCTTCACGGCAACCAGCACGATCGAAGTCCGGACGGGCAAGTCGAGCGTGACCTTCTTCACCCTCAACGGACAGTCGCTGGGTTCGCTCGGTGCGGCAGCCAATCCAGAGACGTGGCTCTTCGCCCCACCCGCGGCACCCAAGAAGACCACCCATACGTGACCCTGGCTGAGCCAGACCTGGCTGAGCCGGACCTGGCTGCCCTGGCTGAACGCCTCCAGGCAATCTGCCTCGTCGCAGGCTTGAGCGTGGCGACGGCCGAGTCGTGCACCGGCGGCCTGATCGCCCATCAGCTGACCGAGATTCCGGGCTCCAGCGGCTACTTCCTGGGCGGCATCGTGGCCTATTCGGACAGCATGAAGCGCAAGGCGCTGGGCGTCCCGGCGGAGCTGATCGAACGCCACGGTGCGGTCAGTCCGCACGTGGCAAGGGCGATGGCGGAAGGCGCCCGGCGCGCCCTGGGCGCCGATCTCGCCGTGGCCGTGACCGGGATTGCGGGACCAGGCGGCGGGACGCCGGCCAAGCCGGTCGGACTGACCTACATCGCGATTGACGGCCCCCATGGCGGCGACGTCCGGCGCTTCACCTGGCCCCACGATCGATCGGCCAACAAGGTGGCCAGTGCCGTGGCCGCCATCGAGCTGCTGATTGCCGCCGCCGTCTCCGCGCTGCCCGTCCAGCCCGCTGGATCTGCCACGCCCGCCGGAGCCGCCGACAAGTGACCCGCACCGTCGAGGAGATCGGCCGGGGCCTCGAGCCGACCCGGCCAGCCCGGCTGATCCTGCCCGGCGAACGGATTCACGTGATCGGCGCCGCCGGCAGTGCCGCCGCCGCCTCGCTCCTGCTCGGCCAGGCGGCCGGCGCCAGCGTGTCCGGCTGCGATTCGGGCGAGCATTCGGCCTACAGCCTGTGCGTGGAGGCAGCCGGGATCCCGATTGCCTGGCAGCACGATGCCCGCCACGTCACCGACAGCAAGGGCCAGCCCCTGGTCGACCGGATTGCCGTCAGCAAGGCCCTGACCTCGGTCAATCCCGACCATCCCGAGCTGCTCGCCGCGCATGCCGCTGGGATTCCGGCCACGAGCTGCCAGCAGCTCATCGCCGACGCCGCCGTCACGCTCGGTGGGACCCTGCTGGCCGTCGCCGGAACGCACGGCAAGTCCACCACGACCGGCTGGCTGGTCCACCTGCTGGCCGAAGCGGGGGAGGACCCGAGCGCGTTCGTCGGTGCACTGCTGCCGGCTGCCCTGGTCGGGACAGATTCGCCGTCAGTCGTCCGGCTCGGGCACGGCGGCGGGCTCGGCCACCCGTTTGTCGTCGAGGCCGACGAGTACGCTGGCAACTTCGATCCATATCGGCCTACGATCGGCGTGCTCCTGAACGCCGACTGGGATCACCCCGACGTCTTCCCCGACCGGGCCGCCGTGATCGATACCTTCGAGGCCTGGATCCGCCGCTTCGGTCCGGGGGCGGCGCTGGTTGCCAACGCGTCTGATCCGGGCGTCGGCGCACTCCTGCCCAGGCTTGTGGACTGGCCCGGCCGGATCCTGGCGACCGGGCTGACGGCCGAGACCGGCGGCGGGGCCGCCCTGGCCGACGAGTTCCAGCGCACGATCCGCTCGGCTGCTGGGCCGGCCTTGGCGCTGACTGCCGAGTACACCGATCACTCGACCTCGGCCGCGGCGCATTCCACGCTCGTGCTCCACGGCCTGTCTGATGATCAGCGCCGGGTCTCGGTGGACATTCGGCTAACCGGCCGGCACAACGCCGATGACGCGCTCGGCGCGGCCGGGGCGGCCCTTGCCTACGGTCTTGGCGGGCCGGCCATCCTGGCGGGCCTGGCCTCGTTCCGGGGCGTTGGGCGGCGCTTCGAGATCAAGGGCGACGTGGCCGGGGTCACCGTCATCGACGACTACGGCCACCATCCGACCGCGATCGCCGCGACGCTGGCGGCGGTCAGCCTGCGCTACCCCGGGCGCCGGCGCTGGGCCGTCTACGAGCCGCTGACCTTCCATCGGACCGCCGCGCTGCTCGAGCCGTTTGCCGAGATCCTGGCCACGGCCGACCGCGTGGCGATCGCCGACATCTACGCGGTCCGCGATCCCGATCAGACGATCGTATCGGCCGCGGACCTCGCCCGGGCGGTCGAACGTCGCGGAACGCCGGCGCTTGCGCCGGGGTCGGTCGATGCAACCGCCGACGCCGTGCTGCCCCTCCTGGAGCCGGGCGATGTCGTGCTCGTGATGGGCGGTGGCCGGTCGTACCTGCTGGCCGAGCGCCTCGTGGCCGGCCTGCGCGCCCGCCCGGGTTGAGGCTAGTCGGACTGCGCGCCCGCGCGACCTGAGGCTAGTCCGCCGTGACCGCCGCCACGGTGGCGCCCCCGGCTGCTGCGGCGACGTCCAGCGCGAGCAGCTCGTCCGGGCTGAGCAGGCGGGCACTGATCTCGTGACCGGCCGATGTGAGGCAGCGGCCTGACGCCAGCTCGTACTGCCAGCCGTGGAGCGAGCAGGTCAGGACGCCCTCCTCGATCGTTGCGAAGCGGGTCAAGTCGGCCTTCATGTGCGGGCAACGGCGCTGGACCTCCCAGCCATCGATAACGAACGAACCCTCGGACTTGGCCTGTTCGGCGTAGTAGCCCTCGGCGTACTGGAGACGCTCCAGGTCCAGGCACTTGAACCAAGTGTAGACGAATTCGTTGTAGGGACCCTTGCGGGCGGCCCGGAAGCGCATCGACAGGAACAGCGAATTGACCCAGTCCACCTCGTGGTCCCGGACGAGGGTCTCCACCAGGGGCCGATCGATCCGGAATACGTAGCGGGGGACCTCGACGCCGTCCCACGGCCGGACGAGCTGGTCGACGAAGTCGAGGATGATCCCGGCAGGCTGGCCGGCCGGCGTGATCGCCAGCCCCCGTGGGCCACGCAGGTCGAGCAGGACGGGTGCGCCGATTCCCACACAGATCTGCTCGCCGAAGCCCATCAGCGGCTCGAACCAGGCCTTGATCTCGCTCAACAGTTCGAGAGGCGCCGGCGGCTCGGCGCCTGGCTCGGTGCCTGGCTCGGCAGGCGGCCCGGCCCAGCGGGCGTGCTCGGCGTCGAGGAGTGGGCGGACGCGCTCCTGGTATTCGCGCAGGTAGCCCTCGCGGTCGTCGAAGATCCGCCGGATCTCGCGCTCCGGGTGTGGGTGGCTGACCTGGAAGGAGCCAGGCCGCAGCTCGCCCACCGATCCCGGCAACATCAGCCTGGCGCCGCTGATCCCGGCCGCCGCCAGGTGATCGAGGAAGACCTCCTGGTCGGGGAAGATGTTGGCCGGATCACGATGCAGGTCGTTGAACTCGAACAGGTCGTCGTCCAGGAAGCACGGCGGGCCGGCGCTCGGGACCACGAACGCCGGATCGAGGATCTCGATGTAGCGCTGGGCCCGGGCCAGCTGGACGATCCGCTTCTTGTGGGCGAGGGTGATCTTGGCCCGCTCGGGGAACTCGTAGACCATCGGATACCAGATCGCGCCCGAGAACTGCAGGAAGAGCAGATCGATCGGCCCCAGCGCCAGGAGCTTGTCCGGGTCGGGTGGGCGCGAGTCGTTGAGGTTGAGCAGGCGGGTCTCGCCGTCATCCACGATCAGGGCCGAGTCGCCGATCGGGCCGTCGGTTGGTGCCGTCAGGGCATTGACCATCACTTTGAGCCCGCCGGCCAGCTCGATCGGCTCGCAATCGGCGGTCTCCACGAAACGCCGGAAGCCGAGGGCGTGGAGCTCATGGCGCAAGTCGTCGATCAAGTAGTCGGGCAGGAGCACCGTCGCATCGCGCGACACGTGCTGGCGCAGCCAGGCCGGGTCAAAGTGATCGTGATGCAGGTGTGAGATGTACAGGTAGGTGGGATTGGCGATCAGGGCCGGGTCGATCCCGTCGTTGGCCGGGAAGGGGAACCAGCTGCCGAAGTAGGCGGGACTGAACCACGGGTCGCACAGGATGCTTCCGGCCAGGGTCTCGAGGAACAACCCGGCCTGGCCGAGGAAGGTGGCACGCATTCCTCGAGGATACCGGAGCGGGTACCATTGGCGGCCGATCCCCAGCGATCCCCAGCGATCGTGAGCGACGCGCAACAATGGAGCGTATTCATGGCAGGTGACGTCTCGTTTGACGTGGTCAGCGATTTCGATGAGCAGGAGCTTCGGAATGCCCTGGACCAGGTTCGGCGCGAGGTCCAGCAGCGCTTCGACTTCAAGGGCGCCAAGGTCGAGATCGAGCAGGAGAAGACTGAGCTGATCCTGCTCACCGAAGACGACTTCCGGGCGACGGTGGTCAAGGACCTGATCGAGTCGAAGGCGATTCGGCGCAACCTGAGTCTCAAGATCTTCGACTGGGGCAAGGTCGAGCCGGCCGGCGGCAATACCGTCAAGCAGGTCATCACCCTGCGCCGGGGCCTGGCCGACGACCTGGCCAAGAAGCTGACCAAGCTGATCCGCGACGAATTCCCCAAGGTCAAGTCGCAGATCCAGGGCGACGCCGTGCGGGTTTCGGGCAAGAACAAGGACGATCTCCAGCGGGTGATCGCTCGCCTGCGCGACCTGGACTTTGACGTCCCGCTGCAGTTCCAGAACTACCGCTAAGATCGCGCCGTGACGGACGAGCCGACGGATCCAACCCTCGCGTCTGAACCGGAGTCGGTCGCAGAGCCGGCCGTCGAAGCGGCGCCCGTTCCCTTGCCCGACCCGGAGCCGATCGCCGAGCCGGAGCCCACGCCCGAGGCCACGCCCGAGCCGCAGCCCGTGGCCGAGCCGGTTGCGCCGCGAACTGTTGGCCGGCTTATCGCGGATGCGCTCCGGCTGGCCGGGGTCGACGTGGCCTTCACGGTCCCCGGCGAGAGCTTCCTGGGCCTCCTCGACGCGCTGCCGGCCGCCGGCATCCGGGTGGTCACGACGCGCCACGAAGGCGGCGCCGCGTTCATGGCCGAGGCCCACGGCCAGCTCACCGGCAAGCCGGCCGCCTGTCTTGCGACGCGGGCGGTCGGCGCGGCCAACCTGGCGATCGGGATTCACACCTCCCGAGCCGACTCGACGCCGATGTTCGCCCTGGTCGGCCAGGTGGCCCGCCCATTCAAGGGACGTGAGGCATTCCAGGAGATCGACCTGCCCGGCTCGATCGGCCGGATCGCCAAATGGGCCGTCGAGATCGACTCGGCCGAGCGCGCCGAGGCGGCCATGCTCGAAGCGACCCGCCAGGCAATCGGCGGGCGACCCGGCCCGGTCGTGATCGCCCTGCCCGAGGACCTCCTCGACGAGATGGTCCCGGGCGCCACCATCGAAAGCGTGCCCTTCCGGCCGGCCCGGATCGAACCCGAGGACAGCGCCGTCCGGCGGATCCTGCACCTGCTGACCGCGGCCCGCCGGCCGGTCATCGTCGCCGGGGCCGGCGTCCTGCGCTCGCGGGGCACGGCCGACCTTGTCCGCCTCGCCGAGCTGCTCGAGGTTCCGGTCGTTGCATCGTGGCGCCGGCCGGACGTCTTTCCCAACGACCATCGGCTGTTCCTGGGGATGACCGGCCTGGGCGCCGCCAGGACGGTTCGGCCGCGGCTGGAGGAAGCCGACCTGATCCTGGTCCTGGGTTCGCGCCTGAACGAGATCGCCTCGTTCGGCTACGCATCGCCCGGACCGGGGCAGGCCTGGATCCACGTGGACCTGGAGCCGCGCGCTGCCGGCCAGGGGTTGCCCGAGCCGATGCTGGCCGTGGTGGCCGATGCCCGCACGTTCCTGCGGGTCGCCCGCCGGCGCGTTTCGATGGGCGTCCTTGCGGCCGAGGCATTCGATGCTCGACGAGCGGCGAACGAAGCGGACCGGACGGCCTACGAAGCCGCTGCCGTGGTGACCGACCTTGCCTGGGCCGGTCCGGGCGTTCATCCCGGACGGGTGATCGAGACACTCAATCGGCTGCTCCCGCCACAGGCCGTGGTGACCACCGATGCCGGCAATTTCGCCGGCTGGGGCTCGCGTGGCCTGCGCTTTCGGCGGCCCGGCACGTTCATCGGGCCAACATCGGGGGCGATGGGCTTCGGGCTGCCCGCGGCGATCGCGGCTTCGCTCGAGCACCCCGGCCGGCCCGTCGTGGCCCTCGCCGGCGACGGCGGTTTCGGGATGACCATGAACGAGCTAGAGACGGCGGTCCGGGAGCACGCCACCGTCGTGGCCCTCGTCTTCGACAACCAGCGTTACGGCACGATCCGGGTCCACCAGGACCAGCGGGGCACCGGGGCAGGGGAGTCGACTGACCTGGGTCCGGTGGATTTCGCGGCCCTGGCAGTGGCGCTTGGTGCGCGCGGCGTGCGGGTTGACGACGACGACGCATTCGAACCTGCCCTGGTCGCTGCCCTGGCGGCCGGGACCACGACCGTGATCCACCTGCCGATCGACCCACGCTGGCGCTCGGTCGGCGTGCTGGACCCGGCCTGAGGGCTGGGGAAGTCGTGCGAACCACGTTCCTGATGATCCCCACGGAAGTCTGGGTCGCTCGCGACCCTGCCGCCCCATTCACGACGCCCAGCCTGGCCGAGGAGGGCTTCATTCACACCACGGAGGGCTCTCAGGCGATCGTCGATACGGGCAATCGCCACTACCGGAACGATCCCCGACCGTACGTGCTGGTCACGGTCGACCTGGATGCCACCGGCTCCGCCTGGCGCTTCGATGACGACAAGGGCATCTACCCGCACATCTACGGACCGATTGCGCCGGCTGCGATCCTCGGCGAGAAGCCGTTTCCGCGGGTCGCCGACGGGACGTTCCTTGCGTCTGGCGGCGATACGCCGGCGGGAGTGCGTGTCGAGACGATCTACGTCGTCGAGGCAACCTATGGTCCCGACGCAGAGCGCTTGCGACCCGCGGCTCGACCGGAGCACCTGGCTCACCTGGGCGACATGCTGCGCAGTGGCCTGCTCATCGAAGCGGGCGGCTACCTCGACTTCAGCAGCGCCCTGCTCCTGGTCAAGGTATCAACCGAGGCTGAGGCGCTCGACCTCTTCCGCGAGGACATCTATATCCGGACGGGGGTCTGGACCGAATTGCGGGCCCGTCCACTCGGCAGGGTGATCGCCGATTAGGCTCCGCTCCACCGGCGCGCCGCTGGGTTCCGCGGCGGCCCGGCCAGCCCGGGTTCTCGACAGATACCGCCACCAGCCGCGGTATGGTCGTTCGGCAGGTCGCGGGCGCGAGTTCTGTCGTCCCGGCGGCCCGTTCGTGCTCAGGGATCGGCCGGTGCGGGCCGTTCCGGCTCGTTCGGACTCCGCGACCGACCATACGGCGGCTGGGAGCGGTATATGGCAGGAACTCGG
>JBBRIV010000060.1:0-13208 GCA_038220425.1 Candidatus Limnocylindrales bacterium | reverse complement strand
TTCGACGCTCGGCCGAATCGTCACGACCCTGCAACGGGGCTCGCCAAGGGCAGGCGCGCGGCTGTCGAGTGACTGCGCCTACGGTCCGGCCAACTGCAACCCTAGCCATCCACGAGGAGTCCCCGATGCCGACCGTCCAGGTCTCGAACTGGGGAGATGCGATCTTCCTGGCGCTGACCAACGCCCTGAACAGCCTCCTGGCTGCGATCCCGCTCATCATCGGCGCGCTGGTGATCATCATCATCGGCTGGATCGTCGCAGGCATTCTGGCCCGGGTTGTGACCGAGTTCCTGCGCCGGGTTGGAGCCGATCGCATGTTCGCGGAGCACGGCGGAGCTGTGTACGGCGCCCAGAGCACGAAGATCAAGCCGAGTGTCGTCGCCGGTGAGCTCGTCAAATGGCTCGTCCGACTGATCTTCCTCGTCGCCGCGGCGAACCTCCTGGGTCTGACCCAAGTGAGTGTCCTGCTCAATGATGTGCTGCTCTGGATCCCGAACCTGATCGTCGCGGCGATCATCCTGCTCGTCGCGCCACTTCTGGCACGGTTTGTGCGGGGGGCGATCGAGGTCGGAGCAGGCCAGATGGGCTTCAGCAATGCCGGCCTGCTTGGCCGGATCGCCGAGGTTGCGATCATCGCCTTCGCGGTGCTCGTTGCGATCAACCAGATCGGGATTGCCGCCAATCTGGTGAATATCCTGTTCATCGGCGTGGTCGGTGCGCTGGCCCTCGCCTTTGGTCTCGCGTTTGGTCTCGGTGGTCGAGACGTGGCGGCGCAGCTGACCCAGGGTTGGTACGAGAGTTCGCTCGACACTGCCGCTCGCCTCCGCAAGGAGCACCCATCGGCGGAGCCACGGGCAGCGAGGGCCAAGGGCCGAACGGTCGAAGAGCCACCCGCTTCGGCCTAGCCGTCGGGGCGAGCGTCGCCTGGGGGGTGCTGGGAGGGTCAAGATGTTGGTTCATAACGCAGAACCACTGGTCAAGGAGATGCTGGCACTGCAGACGAATGAGTCTGCGGAATTGCTGGAAGCGACCGTCAATCGGGCGTTTGGAGGCGAAGTCGCAAACGTCGCGAAATTTGTATCCACGTTGACTCCCGCACTTCCTGGCGGAACAAAGATCTTCCTGCGCGGCAGCTCGGTGATGGGCAAGAGCTACGTCTCCGGCGAGCCCTTTGACGCGCACGGGCCGGGATCGAGCGATCTCGATGTGGTCGTCAGCGGGCCCGACGTGATGGAACTGTTTTCGGACGATGGCTTCTATCTGCCGCGGGTCAACAGCCGTCCCCTGTGCGACGCCGACCGGGAAGTGGCGCCAGTCCTGGACAAGGCGCGGTCGGAAGCGCAGACCCTGGTCGGCAGGCCAGTCAGCATCCAGGCAATGGCCGAGTGGTTCCTGGCCGTCCGATCTGCGGCGCAACAGACACCGGCCATTCTGTTGGGTCGCGTTCCCGAGTGACCCTGCGAGTCGCCAGCTACAACCTGCGCTTCGGCGGGATCGGTCGCAAGGCGGCCATCAGTGCATCCCTGGCGTCGCTCCGGCCGGACGTGGTCGTCCTCCAGGAGGCCACCGATCGGCCGACGGTCGAGTGGATCGGACGCAAGTTGGGGCTGGATCATGTCGTTGCCGAGTCCGGGCGATCGGTCGCGGCCCTCAGCCGCCTACCACTTGTATCCGCCTGGCACGAGATTGGGAACGGGCGGACCTCACTGGAGCTGAGGGTCAAGTCTCCAGACCTGCGGATCTTTGGCGTTCACCTGTCGTCAGGCCTTTCCCAGCGAGGCGAAACACGTCGGTTGGTGGAAGTCTCCCGGTTGCTCAGTCAGATCGAGGCGAGCGGCGGCACCGACCAGACGATGATCGTCGGGGACTTTAATACCATCGCCCCGGGCGATGGCCCTCTGCTGCGGTTGCTGCCGCTGTGGATCCGGATCCTGCTGCGCTTTGACGGCGGCATCCGGACCGAGGCGATGGGCGCCGTTACCGGGGCGGGGTTTGTCGACGCATTCCGGGTCCTCCATCGAGACGAGCCAGGCTTCACGATGCCGTCGGCGGAGCCGAGCGTTCGCCTCGACTACATCATGATCGGCTCCGCCGTGCGACCGTTTCTCAGAGCCTGTGAACGAATGGGTCCTGGCCGGGATAGTGCGCTGGCGACCGACCATCTGGGGATCGTGGCCGAGTTCGACACGAACCTGGGGTCGGCTCCTTAGGCCTGAGGGCCCAGAGCTTTTCGCTGCCCATGCGCCCGATCCTCCGGATCCGCGGCCCGTCTTACTTCCCGGGCCGGTCCCATTAAAGAGACCGGGAGTTAGGCCCTGCCCTCCGCGCTCGTCGGGCGACCACGGAACGTCTTTCGCAGCGACGCGGCACTCCCGTCGAGCGCCCTCGACAGCCGATCGACGAGCCGATTGATCATCGGTGCCCGCCGTCACCGCAATTTCCTTAACTTAGTGCAGTCGTGGCGATCCTCGAGGGCATACTCGCCTGCAGCGGCCCCGGATCGTCACTTCAGGCCGATCACGAGCAGCCGTCCTCCAGCGTTCCTGCGGCCTCATCGACGCGGGTTCTGGTAGAGAGGAGCGACCAGTGTCGTGGTTTTCCCAAGGCGCCCAGAGGGCGTCAGTCCAAAGAAGCCGATCCGTCGGCCTCCGATCCGCACTCGCAGTTGTCCTTCTCGCCGCCCCCGCACTGCTCGCGGGGCCAACCTTGGCAGCGGCAATGTTTGGTCCGGTCACTGACCCAGGAACACGGCTGGTCCACACCGCCAGCCAGGGAACGGCGGGCCGAACCCTCGGCCAAGCCCAGACTAACGGCCAAGCGGGCTCCGGTACCGGTCTCGCCCGGTCAGCGACCCCTCCGGCAGGGTCATTCGTCGCGACCAGCGGCAACGATGCCAACCCGGGTACGTTCGCCAAGCCGTGGCGCTCGGTGCAGCACGCGGCCAATGTCGCCCATGGTGCGGTCTGGCTCCGCGCTGGGACCTACTCGGGCGGCGTCACGGTGACCCGCTCAGGGATCACCTTCGCCGGCTATCCCGGTGAGCTGGCCACGATCAACGGCGGGGCGTTCGGGTTCCGCTTCTACAAGGTCAGCAGTGGTGCCATTCGCTCCCTGACCATCCAGAACGCCAGTTCCTCGGGCGGCGCCGGGGTGCTGATCGACCACAGCTCGAACGTGACCGTGGCCAACAGCGTCATCCACCACAACAAGAACTACGGCGTTCGGACCCTGTACTCGACGAACTCGATCATCCGCCAGAACCAGGTATTCAAGAACCAGGAAGGGATTCGGATCTCCTACGCCTCGGGCGGCACACAGATCCTCGACAACCTCATCTACGCCCAGGACACGATGTTCAATCACGAATCCGCCGGTGGCGTCGGGATCGTGTTCCTGAAGTCGACCGGCCGGGTCCTGGCCAGCGGTAACCAGCTCTGGCTCAACCGGGCGAAGAGCCACCGCTACGGCTACGACGGAGGCGCCTTCGAGATCTACGGCGCATCTGACGTGACCATCACCGGCAACATCGCCTGGAACAACAAGGACGTGATGGAGACAGGCACGAGTGGCCAGCCCTGCAACAACATCACGTTCACCCGGAACATCGGGTTCTCGGCGTCGACTTTGGCCGGTTGGACCCGGGGCCTGATCATCGCCTGCGCCAGCAACTCGCTCATCGCCAACAACACCCTCGACGGGTTCGACATCTCGGACATCTCCGTCGTAAACAAGCCGCACTATCGCTACCAGGGCTCCCTGGCCGGCCTCAAGGTCGAGAACAACCTCCTCCGAACACAGTCAAAGGGGGTCTTCTACTTCGACCATCTCCCATCGTCCGTCACGATCGACTACAACCTGGTCTGGAACTCGTCCGGCGGGTCCCTGGCCTACATCGTGGGCAAGGGCAACACGTCGAGCTTGGCCACGTTGAAGTCATGGATCGGTGGACGGATGTCCCACGGCATCTGGGCCGATCCGCGCTTCTTCAACGGGGTAATCCACGACTACCGGCTCGTCACCGGCTCAGCGGCAATCGACCATGGCGTCACCCTCGGTGCACTCACGCCGTTCGTGGCTCCCGGACCCGACATCGGTCGCTGGGAGATGCGCTGACTAGAACTCCCTCCATCCGGGGGTCAGCCGCCGTGGCGCGGTCCGGCTCTCGACCGGGACGGTCCGGTCCCTCCTCGGGGCCGGACCGTTTGCCGTCTGGGAGCCCGTCTCCGGACTCTCCGGCACCCGGCCGCCACAGCCTTGCCAGGACCCGGGAGCAGCGGTCGAGGCGGTGTCGAGCTTCCTCGGTCTAGGTTGGGCCGGAAACGGCCGGTGACCCACTATGAGCGTCGTGGACGACCTGAGCGCATGAGCTTCACGTTTCTCCAGCCGACAGATGGGTTTCGGCAGGCCGTTGTTGCGGCGATCCAGGAAGCTGGCGCCGAAGGCACCGATAGCCTCGACTTGCTCATCGCGGGATTGGCCATGCCCGAAGGGGCCGCCATGCTCACCAAGCTCGGCGTCGACCCCGAGCAGCTCGGGCTGGCTGCTCGACGAGCCCGGGCGAGCCGCGAGCCCACTCCTGGGTTAACCGAGGACGCCAAGAGCGCGATGGAGGCTGGGATCAACCGGGCGATGCTCGCCCAGACTCAACCGGACGTGGCGGACCTCATGATTGGACTTGCCCAGGCGGACTGTCTGGCCCGGCGGCTGCTCGATGGGCACGGCCTCAACCCGACGATTTGAAGACGCCTGGTCCAGGTTTCTTCCGTACCTGCGGACCCTCGACCTTCAGGTTCGCTTCACCTTCGCCGCACAGCCTCCATGGGCAGCCGGCTCGTCCGGGTGCACCCAAACAGGTACCCGGGGCAGCCAGTTATTGGGCAGGTCTGTCCCGGGTCCCTGAACTGCCACGGCATTCGAGGGGTTTCATGGACGTGCTCGCGGTCAGCCTGCTCGGGGTTCGGTTCAGCGGAACATCCGCCCTGGTGGCCATCGTGCTCGTGATCATCGCAATCGGTGTCGTCTGGTACCTCGTCACGCGCCGGCGCTAGGGACTTGGGTTCAGAAACACGGGTACGTCCGGCAGTCGACCTCATCGATGTCGAAGCGGCCGTCGGGACCGGGGCGGCCGCCGAGGCCCGATAGGGTGTCGCTCTCGTGGGCCATGATGGCGCCCGTCGGTCGAGCTCCAGGGCTGGGACGAGCCGGGCCTGGAAGCCCGCCGGCGAGCGGACCGTCACCTCCTCCGATTGACTCGAGATGGGACGCGGCCGAACGCCGACGAGAGCGGGCGTTCGCTGGCGCCCTGGCCGGCGTTGGTCAGTTTGAAGGGGGCTCGACCCCATCTTTTTGAAGGAGTTGAAGCGCTGCTCGGCCATCGACGTCCCTAGTGAGGCTTGGCATGAGACCGATGCCTGCGCGACTGAATGGGGTCGGCCCTGACGGGACTGCCTACCTCCCGGGTAAATCGCCCTGGTACTTCGCCGCGACCAGCCGGAGTTCGGCGTCGGTCAGTCCCCTGCCCTGCTCCGAGCGGGATCGCTCCTCGTAGCCGGCAACGTATGCGAAACCTAACCGGCCGTTGAGTTCGATAAACCGTTCGGTCGGTGGTCGGGCGGGCCCAGCCATCGTCTCAGCCGCCACCCGACGGCGTCGCGTAGCAGCCTCCGGGCGATGATGCCGGATCCGCGGCACAGACCGTCAGGACTGCGTTTATCCGATCCCTGGTCTGCTCAGGTCCTCCGTCCACCCGGTAATGCAGGCGGACCGAGGTCAGGGTACATACGCCAGCCGAATGCGGGGTGACCTCGGCCCACACCCCAACGTCATTGATGTAGCGGGCGAGGCGACCGAGCGGTCGGTTGCGGCCGCGAAGATCGACAACCCGGGACCATTAGTCAGTACAACAGCGCCGAACGGCCACACGCGCTGGCCAGGCAGGGCAAGCCGAGGAGGTCCTCGGTCGTGCGGAGGAAGCTCCAGTGGTCGGCGTACCGGGTGTCGCGGGAGCCCCGCGCGAGATGGGCGGCGATGATCACGGTGGCGACGTGGCCACCGTGATCGCCCAGTGAGCCCGCACCCGTGCTGCCTTCATCGAAGGTGATGATCAGCACCCCACCGGCTCGGAAGGCGGGGCTGCCGGTGATCGCGGGCACGAATGCGGCCAGGAAGGCATCGCCCTGGCCAACCGAGCCGTCGTGCATGTCGTTGACGAGGTTGGGGATGACGAGCTCGAACTGCCCGGCGGCCGGGTCGAACGACTGCAGCGGCCCGATGTTTCGACACTGGGCCGGGTTGCCCGAAACACTCGTGAAGCTGATCGCCGGGTTGTGCTTGCGGGCGTAGCTCCCGGGTGCCCCCGGGCCATCGACGCCACCACCAGCCGAGGTGCCGGTGTAGCAGCCGGCCTGGTCGTCCTGGGCGTACACCCGCCAGCTTCGGCCGGCGGCCGAGAGTTGGCTGAACAGGCTCGGACCAGCGAGGTCGTAGACGCCGTCGGAGGTCACCCCGCGGGTCGAGCCCGCGACGAGGGCGACGTAGTTGGGTTCCGATGGGTGGCCCGTGGCGTAGTAGTTGGTGGCGAGGCCATAGCGGTTGGCGAGACCGTTGAGGTACGGGGCCTGGGCGTTGCCGATGATTGCGCTGTACTCGTGGTTCTCGAGGATGATCCACCAGACATGACGCACGGCGAACGGCGTCGGCCGTGGGCTTGGCCGGGCACTCGACCGGTGGCTCGGGCGAGCCGTCGAACTGGGCGACGGGCGGGGTTTGGGCGCGATGGTCGGGACCGCCGTGCCGCTCGGCCCAGGGCTCGCCTGGAGCCCGGTCGGCGAGCTCGACGATGGTGCAGGTCCGCGCTGCGGCGACATGGCGATGATCGCGCCAACGAGCGAGATGATCGAAGCGAGCGCCACGGCCATGACCCCGGGAGCGACCGTCCGGCGGCGGATCATGGTCTCAGTATGGCCGCAGTTGTACGCGCAAGGCCCACGACGTGCCCTGCGAGGACCCTTGCCTAGCGGTAGCGACAGCGGCAGCCGTGTTGGCTCGTGCAGTGCTCCAAGGGCAGGAGCGGCGCACGGAGCGGGTTGAAGCGGACACCATCGTATTCCCGACAGTGGGCGCAGGCGTCGGGACGCGTGACGAGGGTCGGGCGCTGGCCCAGGAGGGCGAACCGGCGGCCGATCGTCCCGTAGGGCTGGTCGGGATACTTGGTCCGTAGCGCCTCGGCTGGCTCGAGCAGCGGGCGCATTCCCGATCGATCCGCGGCTTCGTCGCCCAGGGCGGCCACCGCCAGCGACTCGACGAGCGCGACCGACGAGGGCACTTGAAGCGCCCGCCGCAGGTTCTGGATCAGCGCCTGGACGTGGCGCTCATCGCGATCGACGACTTGGACCATGGCGTCCTTCCCGGGTGCGGAACCGGCTCCCGCAGACAGTGATCGGACCGCGGGAGCCGGGCGTTCCCTGCAAGGGGCAGGAAGACACCGATAGGATGCGCCCGATGCCGGCTTCTCGACCATTGCGGCTAATGGGCTAGGCCTTGCGGGCCCCTTGCAGGACGGCAGGATTCATCGAGGTCTGGGACAATCCCACCAGTGGGGCGATGGGCGCCCCTGAGTAAGGATCCGTAATCGACATGTTTCTATCGCAGCCTCCTGTGATCTACGTTTCCCATCGCCACAGCCTCTTCCATGGTCCGCTGACCGTTCTGCTGGTCCTCTGGGCGATCGCCCTCCCGGCGGCCTTTCTGCTCCTGACCGCGTTTGGACCCATCGGCTGGCTCGTCGGGATCGGCATCGCCATCGTTGCCGTCGTGCCCTGGCTGATCGGGCTCGCCATCCTGTGGTTCCTGCGCCATCTCGCCTAGGGCAGTGGCCCCGGGATGTAGCAGCCGGGGCGAATAGACAGGGCCGCTGCTGGCTGTCACGCTTGGAGCGTGATTGCGACGACACGACCCTCCCCTACCCTCTCGGTCGGTTGTGCCGCGGGCCCATCGGCGAGCACGACGCGAGTGAGTGCTGCGCGTCGTGGTCTTGCCATCGTTTATTGGTCTGGCCGTCATCGGCGTCGTCCGCTGGTTCAGTTAGCTCGCTGACCCGCTGACGATGCTTCCGAAGGTCGTCGTCCTGCGCCATGCCGAGAAGCAGCTCGGTGATGGGCCGCCTCGAGGCGTGGGCCTCGACGGCAGCCCGGATCCTGAGTCACTGACCGTCCGGGGCTGGCAACGAGCTGGCGCCTTGCTCGGACTGTTCGTTGCTCCAACAGGTGGTCCCGTGATCGCGGCGCCGACGCACCTGTTTGCGTCGCGGGTCGGGGAGTCCAAGACCGACAGCCGGCGACCGATCGAGACGCTTGAACCGCTGAGTGAGCGCCTCGGGATCCCGATCGGCGATGCGTTCATGAAGGACCAGCTCGCGGACCTTGTCGCAGCGATCCGGGCCTGCGACGGAACCGTCGTGGTCGCATGGGAGCACAAGCGGATCCCGCCGCTGGCGGCGTTGCTGACGAACAGCCTGGCGGGCCTGCCGTCGACGTGGCCCGACGATCGGTTCGACGTTCTCTGGATCTTCGAGCCGGATCTTGCTGGGCTCTCCTACGGGTTTCGGCAGGTGCCACAGCTCCTCCTCGCCGGCGACCAGGCCCAGACGCTCTAGCGGGGACCCAGGGCGATTGTGCCCACGGGCGACGACGTGACTCTGCTCGACCGCCTGTGAGTTGCGTAGCGCCCACTCGACCAGAACCAGCGATCGCGTCGGGCAGGCGAAGTAACTATGCCATCGGTGGCCAAGGACCCAACGCTACCGATGACCATCGTGAGTGCGATCGACGCGGGGTCGACGAGGCACAAGAACCCACGAATCTTCATAGGACTAATATCGTCTTAACGTTGCAAGCCGGGAGCGTATGCCGATCGAGAATGCGAATCGCAGTGCCTGGCACACCGGACCGTTCCAATCGTCGGCGCGGAACCCGCGGAATCCAGAAGCCCGGTGGCTTGGAGGCCACCGGGCTTCGTCGTGTCGGGCAGCATCCGCCGCCCGTGAGCGTTACGGAATGTCGTAGCCGCTCTTCGGATTGAGCAGGTACGGGAACTTCGACCCGAAGCCCGGGCCGCTCGTGGGAATCATCGCTCTCGCGGCGGCTTCCCTGGAGTCGGGTGCCGCGTGCCGCGGTTCGCGATAGAAACGCAAGCCATCAGCCCGGCTCGCGGCGACGGTCGCAACCAGTGGAGGGCCATCCTGTCTGGCAGACGCCAGCCAGACCTTGGGGTTTCCCTCGATCCCCGTACGCGCTGCCACGGAGCCCGACGCCAGCCATGAACACCAGCCTCATCCCTGTATTTGAGCAAGTGTCGTCCCGACCTGGGCTCCGAGTCGCTTTCGTCGGGACATACCCGCCGCGCCGTTGTGGGATTGCCACGTTCACGCTGGATCTGGCGCACGCAGTCGGCGCGCTGCCGGGGCCAGAGCGCCTCGCGTGGAATTCGGCCCGCCCCGCACCGAGAGTCGCCGAGGTGAATGTCGTGGCCCTTGATCGGGAGGATCGCGCCTTCCCTTCGGAGGTCAGGTTCCGTTTGCGGACCGACCACCCCGGCGACTACTTCGCGGTTGCCGATAGACTCAACCGCGAGTCGTATAGCGTCGTGTCGCTCCAGCACGAATACGGGATCTACGGGGGTGACGACGGCGAACGGGTTCTCGATCTCCTTGGTGAGCTCAGGGTGCCAGTCGTGTCCACCTTGCACACCGTCCTGGCCAACCCGAGCAACCGCCAAAGCCGGATTTTGCGGGCTGTCGCTGACTTGTCCGCCCGGATCGTAGTCCTGTCCAAGGCAGCGGCGGATCGACTTCCACAGCGCTACGGCATCGATCCCGACAAGGTCGAGGTCATTCCCCACGGCGTGCCGGATCTACCATTCGTGGACCCCGAGCTCGTCAAGCCATCCGTAGGATTGGCCGAGCGGGCAGCAATCCTGAGCTTTGGTCTGCTTGGCCCCGGCAAAGGATACGAACTGGCGATCCGAGCAATGGCGTCCGTCGTCGCGGAAGTTCCAACAGCCTGCTACGTCATCCTCGGGACCACCCACCCGGACCTCCTGGTTCACGAAGGTGAGGCGTACCGGGACTCGCTTCAGCATCTCGTCGCCGATCTGGGTCTGCAGCAACACGTCCGTTTTGTTGACGAGTACGTCGACCTTCCAACCCTGGGTCGCTGGCTACAGGCCGCTGATGTCTTCGTGACGCCGTACCCGGGTGCGGAGCAAGTTGTTTCGGGCACATTGGCCTACGCCTTGGGCACCGGCAAGGCCCTGGTTTCGACGCCCTACGCCTATGCTCAAGAGCTGCTGGCGGATGGCCGCGGCCGCCTGGTGCCATTCGGTGACAGTGCGGCGCTGGGTCGCGAGATCCGGCGGTTCCTGACCGATGAGTCCGCCCGTGACAAGGCCCGCGGACTCGCCTATCAGTACGGACGGCAGATGACCTGGCCGGTCGTGGGGGCCGCGTATCGCCGCCTATTTGCCGCCGTCATCGCTGAAGTCGACCGCCAGGCGCAGTTGGTGGAGCCACTGGCAATTGCGTCCGGACACGAGGCGCGTTCGTTTGGTTGAGACGCCCCAACTCACTGCTCCGGCTGCGGTTGTCCGGACGCACCTGGATGAGTTGACCGGTCCGCTGGGGATCTACCAACATGCCCGGGCCTCAAGCCCGAACCTTGGCCAGGGCTACTGTACGGACGACGTTGCCCGGGCGGTGATCGTGGACGTGCTCCACAGCCGCGTAATCGGACGGGCCGCGGTTGCGATCCCACTAGCCAGGTCGCTCCAGTTCTTGGAAGAGGCAGTCGTTCCGGGGATGGGGCGCTTTCGCAATTTTCGGGATGCCGACGGGAACTGGCTCGAGCAGGTTGGTTCCGCCGACGCCCACGCGCGGGCGGTCCAAGCCCTAGGGGTGGTCATTGGCGATGGTCTAGATGGACTCTCGTCCAGTGCCCGGCTGTTCGCCCACGTCCTGCCCGTTTCACTCGAGCTCGACGGCCTCCGGCCATGGGCCCATGTCCTGCTTGGCTGCGATGCTGCAATGGCCGGAGCTCGACCCCCGGACGGGGCCTCCGTCGTCTTCTCCGAGATGGCGCACCGCCTTGCCGCCGAATTCGCCAAGACGGATCCAACATGGCCTTGGCCGGAGGCGGCGGTTACCTATGAGAGCGCGATCCTTGGTCACGCCCTGATCACGGCCGGTCAGCGCCTCGGAGATCCGGTGATGGCACAGCGCGGTTTGTCGACGCTCGAATGGCTGATCCAGGCCCAGGTCACGAGCACGGGCACCGTTGAGCTGATCGGAAACCAGGGCTGGTGGCCGCGCGGGGGAACGCGTGCCCGATTCGACCAGCAGCCGATCGACGCAGCCGCCCTCGTGGAGGCATGCTCGGCCGCCTGGGCAGCGACCGGTGAACGTCGTTGGCTGGTCGAGATGCGCCGGGCCTATAGCTGGTTCCTGGGCGCCAACGCCATCGGAATTGCCGTAGCCGACCCCGAACGGGGCGGCTGCCGCGATGGCTTGAGCCCGATTGGCGTCAACGCCAACCAAGGCGCCGAGTCCACGCTGGCCTGGCTGACCGCAACGGAAGTAGTGCGGGCGACCCCGGGCTGACCTCGGGCTCAGGGCGTGACCTCGCCGGCACGGCTCCCCTCGCACTTGAGCACCTGATCGGGGCATACATCGCGGCTGTCCATGCCAAGATGGGCGGCATGACATACCGCCTGCAACCCGCTCATGCCCCGCTCTTCCATCGACATCCGGGTAATCCGATCGTGTCCGCCGCCGACCTGCCATTCGCGGCCAACGCGGTCTTCAACGCCGGGGCAGCCCGCTTAGAGAATGAGACCATCCTGCTCCTGCGGGTCGAGGACCTGCGCGGCATCTCGCACTTGGAAGTGGCCCGAAGTACGAACGGGATCGACGGGTGGACATTCGATCCGGAGCCGCTGATCAGCCCCCATCCCGATCATCCCGAGGAGGTCTGGGGCTGCGAGGACCCGCGCTTGACCTGGCTCGCGGAGCGCAACGAATGGGCCGTCGCCTACACGGCCTACAGTCAGCGCGGGCCACTTGTTTCGCTGGCCATGACCAGTGATTTCCGGAGCATTCGCCGGCTCGGGCCGGCGATGCCGCCCGAAGACAAGGATGCGGCCCTGTTCCCGCGCCGAATCGACGGGCGATGGGCGATGATCCATCGGCCAACCCCCCTTCGCGGCGGGGCGCATGTGTGGGTGTCGTACTCGCCTGACCTCCGTCACTGGGGCGATCACGCGCTCCTGATCGAGGCTCGCGACGGCGCCTGGTGGGACGCCGGCAAGATCGGCCTGGGTCCCCCACCGATCGAGACCGATCAGGGCTGGCTCGTGATGTATCACGGGGTTCATCTGACCGCCAGCGGTCCTATCTATCGCGTGGGCTTCACCCTGCTCGATCTCGCCGACCCGACGATCGTGCTGCGCCGGAGTGATGAATGGGTGCTGGGCCCTTCGGAGCCGTACGAACGGGCCGGGGACGTTGCGCAGGTGGTGTTTCCGTGTGGCTGGACAGTGGACCTCCAACGCGACGAACTCCATCTCTACTACGGCGCGGCGGATACCTGCGTGGCCCTGGCAACCGCAAAGTTCAGCGAGATCCTTGCCTACGTTGCTGCCTGCCCGGCGCCAGAACGTCGGCGTGGGACTGACCGGATGAGCTGATCATCACAGCGTGCGTGCGCCTGGCAGGCGGTTGATCGCTTCTGGGCGGGTGATGTGAATGCCTTGCCCTCATTGAGATCACGAAATCGATCGGACGGGCTCTGGTCACCTCGCACCCACGATGAGTGAGTAGTGTCGACGAACGCTTGGCCGCCGAAAAGGAAGGAGGCCGGCTCCTGCGAACCGGCCTCCCCTCCCGACCCTATCGGTCGCTGACTAGCTCGCCGATCCAGGTGCCCCAGTTCCGCCCGAATACGGGTGCGGCAGTCGGATCAATGAATGGGTTGGCGTACTGACCGGCGATCCAGATCCCGTTCCGGCCGTCGAATGAAGCGGCCGAGTAGTCGCCCCAACGACAGACAGCGATGAGGACCCCGCACACGCCGGGACGATACGGCGCTTCGCCGGCCTTCATCAGGCGACCCTCGCCCGTGAACTGGCCCGAATCACGGCCCATCACGATGAACCGAGTC
>JBBRIV010000059.1:0-13304 GCA_038220425.1 Candidatus Limnocylindrales bacterium | reverse complement strand
CGGGGCACCGGCCAGGTGACCGTCCGCCGGTTCGTCGCGATCGACGACTGCGGCAACATCATCAACCCGATGATCGTTGACGGCCAGATCCACGGCGGCCTGACGATGGGCTTCGCGCCGGCGCTCTACGAAGAGATCTCGTACGACGAGCTGGGCAACAACCTGGCCGGCACGTTCATGGATTACCTCCTGCCAACGGCGGTCGAGACCCCGGCCTGGGAGACCGGCAAGACCATTACCCCGTCCCCGCATCACCCGATCGGGGCCAAGGGCGTCGGCGAATCGGCCACGGTCGGCGCCCCACCGGCGATCGCCAATGCCGTCGTCGATGCGTTGTGGCACCTCGGAGTGCGCAATGTCGACATTCCGATGACCCCCCCCGAAGATCTGGGCGATCCTCAACGAGAAGGGAGTGACGGCGTAGTCACCCGTGCCCGATCGGCGGCGCCACGGTGACGCCGCCGACGTCGCTTCTCGAGCGGGCCGTCGAGCTTGATCGGGCGGGCCGCTCGTTTGCCCTGGCCACGGTGGTTGCCGTCCGTCGACCGACCTCGGCCCGGCCGGGAGCGCGCGGCCTGATTCATCCTGATGGCTCGATCGAGGGCTTCGTCGGTGGCAGCTGTGCCCGGCCCCTGGTGATTCGCGAGGCCCTCCGGGCGCTGGCCGATGGCCAACCCCGGCTTCTGCGGATCAGCAAGGAGCTGCCCTCCGATTCGCGCCGGGGCGATGGCGTCGTGGACGAGATCATGACCTGCCACTCGGGCGGAACGCTGGAGATCTACGTGGAACCTCACCTGCCGGCGCCGGCCCTGTGGATCGCCGGAACCAGCCCGATCGCCGGTGCCCTGGCCGAGCTTGGCCTGGCGATGGGCTTTGACGTCACGGTCATGGACCCAACAGCCGAGGGCGGCCACCTGCCCGATGCCATCCGGGTGATCGCCGGGGACGATTTCAGCGTCCTGCCCACGCCCGCCGTTGGCCCCTATGTGGTCGTCGCCAGCCAGGGCACCTGGGACGAGGAGGCAGTCCTGTCGGCGCTCCACCTCGAGCCGGCCTACATCGGCCTGGTGGCCAGTCCCACCCGGGCCGAGACGGTCCGGGCGTGGCTGCTCGGAGAGGGTGTCGCGCCGGAGCGGGTCGCGGCCCTGCGCGCGCCGGCCGGCATCGACCTGGGCGCTGAGGCCGCCGCCGAAGTCGCCGTATCGATCCTGGCCGAGCTCGTCCAAGTCCGGCGGGGCCGGGCCGCGTTTGTGGCGGCGCCCGGTCCGGCGACCCTGGCTGGAGCCGGCGCCGGGCAGCGCCAGGTTCTGCTGCCACCGGCGGTCGATGACATCGTCCTGCTCGACCCGGTGTGCGGCATGACCGTCGATCGGGCCAATGCCCGGCACCTCGCGGAGCACGCCGGTATCGTGTACGCCTTCTGCTCGATCGGCTGCCGCTCGAGCTTTGTTCGTGAGCCCGACGCGTATGTCGGCAGTGGCGCACCAACCGCTGGCTGAGCCCGGTCGACCCGTCGATCCCCGGAGGAACCATGCACTTCGAAGGCACCGTCGAGATTGCTGCGCCCCGGGCCAAGGTCTGGGCTTTTGTCACCAACCCGGTCGAGGCCGGTTCGTGCGGCCCGGGCGTGGAGTCGGTGGAGGCCAGTGACCCGACCCATTTCAAGGCTCGGGCCAAGGTGGGGATCGGCTTCATCAACGCCCGATTCGTGCTCGACGGCGAGATGGTCACCGTGACCGAGTCCGAGGTGGCCGAGGTCAAGGCCCACGGCCAGGCGCCGGGCAGCGCCGTGGATGGTACGGCCACGATGAACCTGAGCGACGGCGCCAACGGCGGGACCACGATGAACTGGACGGCCGACGTCAACATCTCGGGGACCCTGGCCAGCCTCGGCTCCCGGCTGATCGAAGGCACCGCCAACAAGATGATCGGCCAGACCTTCGTGTGCATGAAGACCAAGCTCGAGGCTTGACGGCCCACCCGGTCCAGGCGACCAGGTCACGATGGAACACCTGAGCCGGGCGATTGGTCCGCTGGCCACGAATGTCCACATCCTGGCCGATCCGGCGAGTCGCGAGGCGATTGCCATCGACACGGCGATCCCGTCACTGGCCTGGATCAGCGACGAGCTGGCCGCCCGGGGCTGGACCCTCAAGCTGATCGTGTCGACTCACGGCCACTGGGATCACGTGGGTGATAACGCCGCCCTGTCGGAGCACACCGGCGCCCCGATCGCGGTCCACCCGCTCGACCGTGAGCGCCTGCTGCATCCGGCGCCGATCTTCGCGCCGTTCCCCATTCCGCCGTCGGTGCCGGCAGTCGAGCTGGCCGAAGGCGGGCTGATCCGCTTTGGCGCCCTCCGGCTCGAGGTCCTGCACACGCCGGGCCACACCGAGGGCTCGGTGTGTCTGATGGCACCCGACGAAGGGCTGCTGTTCAGCGGCGACACCCTGTTCGCCGGTGGCTGGGGCCGGGTGGACCTGCCCGGTGGGTCGCCCGAGCAGATGGCCGCCTCGATCGCCCGGCTGGGTCGGCTCGACCCGGGAATGCGGGTGATCCCCGGCCACGGGCCAACGACCACGATTGCCCGCGAGGAAGCCTGGATCGAGCTGGTAACGTCCTCCGGGCGCCTCTTCGCCTGAGGGCGAACAGCCGTCCTCAGAAGTCCTTGCGGTACTTGACCGTGGTCCTGGACCTCCGGAAGCCCAGCCGTTCGTAGACGCCGACGGCGCCCGTCAGGTTCTGGGCATCAACGCCCAGGGCGGCCTCGGACATCCCGGCCCCACGCAGTCCGAGCATCGCCGACACGATCAGGGCCGAGGCCAGGCCCTGCCGACGCCACGGCCGCCGGACGCTGACGTGCTCCAGCCAGCCCCGCTCGATTCCGAGCAGCTCGTTCTCGATCGGCGAGATCGAGGTCATCACGCCGCCGGCTACCTCGTTGCCCGCCCAGGCCACCCGCCACAGGTCTGTGCGCAGCTCGGGATTGGTGTACCAGCCCTCGTAGTCGGCGTCGGTCCGCTCGGCACTGTTCCAGTGGTCCTGGAACGCCTCCGCATCGGCATCCCAGATGCGCCGGTGATCGGCCTGCACGACCGGCCGGATCTCGAGCCCCGGCGGCAGATCGAGGGGCGCGATCGGGAGGCTCAGGTCGCGCAGCATGCGCAGGCCATGGCGGGCAACCTGGTAGCCCTCCTGTTCAAGGAGCACGGCCGCTCCGAGCTGGGTCAGGTCGATCCACGTCTCGAGCTCGCGCGGCCCGGCCCGACCGTCGACGAGGGCCACGGCAGCGGCCCGCTGCTCGATCCAGCGCAGGAGTGCTCGCCCGATGCCCCGCCGCCGCCAGGCCGGGGCGACCCACGCCTCGGAGTGATGGCTACCCCGCCCGTCACGCGTCTCGACCATCGCCTCGGCGGCGGCGCAGATCAGGCCGTCGTCTTCGGCGATCAGCACGTCCCGGCCGGGGTCGAAGCCGTCCATGTGCTCGTAGTCGTTGCGCAGGTACTCGACGGTTGGCAGCCAGTCGAGCTTGTCGAACAGGCTGGTCGCCTGGATCAGGTCAACCAGCCCCGGGTAGTCAGTGGCCGGGTCGAACGCCCGGAAGTGCAGGCCGGGAATCAATGGCATGGTCATTGGCCTGGTCATTGACGCTCCGGCCCGTACTTGGCGTCCATGTGCTTGCCGACGGATTTGCTGATCGCCTTCCAGCGCCGCCGCTCCATGTTGCGGGCGAGCACGTCCACCTGGCGCTCGTGGTGGCGGGTTTCCTTCTGGAGCTTGCGCCAGGCGTCCAGGCGCTCCGCTCCGAGCGTCCCGGCACTGATGGCGGCCTGGACAGCACAACCGGGCTCGGCGCCGTGAGCGCAGTCGCTGAAGCGGCATTCGGCGGCCAGCGCGTCGAGGTCGGCGAAGGATTGCGCGAGGCCCTCGCCGTCCCACAGCGAAAGCTCGCGCATGCCCGGCGTGTCAAGGACCAGGCCGCCCTCGGGCAGGAGATGGATCTGGCGGCGGGTGGTGGTGTGCCGGCCGCGGGCATCGTCCTCGCGGATCTCATTGACCAGCGCCCGTTCCTCGCCGGCCAGCCGGTTGAGCAGGGTTGACTTGCCCACGCCCGACGAGCCGACGAATGCCGCGGTCAGGCCGGGCCCGATCAGGGCTCGTACTTCCTCGACGCCTCGACCGTCGAATGAACTGACCACCAGGACCGGCGCGCCCGCAGCCACGCTCTGAACCTCGGCCAGGATGACCCCGGTGTCGTCGGTCAGATCGGCCTTCGAGAGGAGCACGATCGGCTGGGCGCCACTCTCCCAGGCGACCGCGATGTAGCGCTCGAGCCGGCGCAGGTTGAGGTCGCCGTTGAGCGATGCCACGACAAAGACGATGTCCAGGTTGGCGCCGACCACCTGGGCCTCGGTCCGACGCCCGGCAGCCTGCCGGATGAGCGCACTGCGCCGGGGCAGGACGGCATGGATGGTGGTGTCCCCGGCCGGGCTGGTCTCGACCGCGACCCAGTCGCCAACCGCGGGGAATGCCGCCGGGTCGCTGGTCTCGTGCCGGAATCGGCCGGTTACCGAGGCGCGCTGCTCACCGGCCGGGCCGAGGACGAGGTACGAGCCACGGTCTTCGGCCACGACCCGGACGGGCCGCTGGCTACTCGTCGGCTGGGCCGCGTGGAGATCGGCCAGGGCGGCCGTCCAGCCCAGGCGCTCGAGGGCCGGACCGGTGCTGTCGATGGTCATGACGGGCTACCCAGTTCAGCTTGCCGAATGGGCATCATCATCGTGGTTTCCCGTAGACGCTTCCCAGGGCTCGAAGGCATTGGTGTCATCACCTGGTGGGGGAGCCGTGTCACGGATGTTGTCCTCAGGTGGTTGGGCCGCCCGGCCCGATCACTCAGCGTGACCGCACCGGGCGGAGATTGGGTTCGGCGAGCCGTCCGCCGATGCGCACCATCGAGCGGCCGATTGCCCGACGAATCAGGCGGGATGGGGGACGCTGGCGGGCCAGCCGATCCGCCTCGCGCTCGGCAATGCCGCGAGCAAGACGTTCTGCATGGATGACCCGGGCCAGCTCGTACTGGCGATTCATCAGATGGGATTCCTTCCTGGTAGCTGATTGGTTGGTGTTGAAGCGGAGCGCTTGCGCCGCGCGAGGTTCTGTTCGGCTCATCGCTGCCCTCCGTCTGTGGGTGAGGCTGTGGGAGGTGACGTGTCGGCAACCCCGGAATCACAAGAGCCGCGGGTCGTCGACGTCATCGCGTCTGCGGTCTCGCGGCTCGAGCTTTCCGAAGGAAGGCAACAAAAAACCGTGCGACCGATTCCGGCCCACGGCTCGAGCTGCTCCTGACGGCCACTGGCCGCCAGGGGATCTACGAGCTGGGCAGGAACTTCCCGCGATCAGCGCCACTGGCGCTGGACAGGTTGGGGATGCGGACGTCGTATGTCATGTTCCGACGCCTCCTTCATCTCGAGATCTGCACGGTCACCCAGCGGGTGCCGGGGCAGGATAAGACGGCTCGGGCCGGTTCGTCAAGAGCTGAATTGCCCGGACAGGTGGAAACCTGCGCATGGTGGAGCTCGAATGCCGCGAATTGCCCCGGCCTACCCCGACGGCGCCGGTCCGTCGCGACCGCGTGCCCGGTCCAATGCGAACGCGTGCCCGGTCCGTCTCGAACCACCAAATCGTACGCTGGCGGCTTCTTACGACGGATTCGAGCCGGTCCGAACTGAAAAGTGCGGGTCCATGGGATACAGCTTTGCCGAATTCGTGCTCAACTCCGGCAGCGAGGACCTGGATCAAGGCCATCGCGACGCCGAGTTCTTGCTTAAGCGTCGCTGGACGAACGAATCGGCGACTCGAGGGTCGCTGACAGGCGGCGCCCCAACTGTCGAGGCCGGCACGAACACTTTGGCGAGAGGCCCTAGACTGCCGCCCGTGGAGAGCGCGAACAACCTTGATCCCGTCCAACCCGGACCCTTGAACGCGCCATCGGCTGCCAACGCCTCAGCCGCCGAGCCGGCCAGCGGCTCGCCCTGGCTGCGCGCCGGGCTGCTGGTTCCGCTCAGCGCGGCGATCGTGGCGATCGCGGTCTACGTCCGGACCCTGATGCCCGGGGTTGGGTTCGGGGACTGGGGCGAGATGGCCAGCGTGCCCCATGTCCTGGGAGTCGCTCATCCCACGGGTTATCCCACCTACATCGTCCTGGCCTGGCTGGGCGAGCTGCTGCCCATCGGTTCCGTCGCCTTCCGGGCCAATCTGCTATCGGCCGTCTACGTGGCCCTGACCCTGGCCACACTCAGCCTGATTTCGCTGCGACTGGGCGTACGTCCGATCCTGGCGATTGCCGGGGCCCTGGCCATGGGTGCCATCGGGACGGTCTGGGCGGCGGCGACCGTGTCCGAGGTCAACCCGCTGCATCTCCTGCTGGTCAGCCTGGTCATCCATCGGGCACTGGTCTGGGCCGACGAGCGGGCCCGGGCGGACCTGCTGCTTGGCGCGCTCCTGATTGGTCTTGCCCTGGGTAACCACCTGCTGATGTTGTTCATTGCCCCCTTGGTCGCGGTCTTCGTCGCGTGGGCCGGCCGGCGGGAGCTGATCGCCCGACCGTGGCTGATCCTGTTGGCGGCCGGCGCAGGCGCCCTGGGGCTGTCGGTCTACCTGTACATCCCGCTGGCCGCCCTGGGCAACCCGCCGCTTCCGTATAACCACCCGACCACCCTCGATGGCGTGGTGTGGCTGGTCACCGGCGTCCAGTTCCGCGGCCAGTTCGATTTCCTGTCGGCCCGCGGCCCGGGTGACTTCGTGGCGGCCCTGCCCACGCTGTGGGACCTGCTGGTGGCCCGGGCCACGGTGGTCGTGCCGGTCCTCGGTGCCCTCGGCCTGGTTCGCCTGACCTGGCGTCGCCCGGCCTTTGGCCTGATGTGTGTGGCGATCCTGGTCATCGGCCTGTACATCTGGGCGAACTACCTGGAGCTCGAGCATTACCTCCTCGTGCCCTGGCTCATCCTGGCCATCGGCCTGTCGATGGCCCTCGAGGGCCTGGCCCGGGGCGTCTCCGTCGTGGTCCGCTTCGGCCGCCAGGTGGCCCTCGCCGAGCCGCTCGGCGCCGGCGTGGTGGGTGCCCTCGGACTCGTGTTCGCGCTGGCCCTGGCCACGCTCAACTGGTCGGCCGCGGACCTCAGCCACGACCGGAGCGGGCCGACCTACGTCGATGGCGTCTTCGCCAGCCTGCCCCAGGGGGCGGCCATCCTGTCGTACTGGGACGCCTCCACGCCGCTCTGGTACGGCCAGCACGTTGAGGGTCGCCGGCCTGATCTGCTGATCGTGGATGACACCAATATCGTGTACGAGAATTGGGGGACCCGCGAGGCACGGATCGCCAGCCTGATTTGCAGCCGGCCGGTGTTCATCCTGCGCCTGGGCGAAGGGGACCTGGTTCCGACCCGGCAGGCCTACAGCCTGGTCCCGTTCCTGGCGGTCAGGGTTGGTGCCGGCGGTCCGTCGGCCAGCGTGTCCTCGGAGATCTATCGGCTCCACCCACTCGATCCGGCCGCCTGTCCCTGATAAGCCCGCGGTGATCACCGCTGGGTAGGGTTCGAGCGTGCTGTTCGGCGGCTCGTGACGCTCGGGAAGTTCCCGCGGACGAGGTGCCTTCGGTGCAGGACCTGGTGTCGCCGGCATGTTCCAGGCGCTGCGCGCCCCGACGATGGATGGCTGTCACCGGGAGCTGTCCATGACTCCAATCACGAACTCCAGCGATCGCCGGATCCCGGCGCAGCACTGGCCCCGGATGTTCCGGGCCGGCCTGCTCGTGCTTGCGTTGACGGTCCTGATGCCCCTCCAGGGGGTGGCGGCAACCACCCGGATCAACTCGCCGGCGCCGGCCCCGGCAGTGATCACAGAAGCCGCTGCGGCCCGCCTGGTTGCTGACCTCGCGGCCGGCCTTCAACCGGCCGTCCGTTTTGGCCGCCTTGCGAAGCGCGATCAGCAGGCCGTCGTTACGTTCCTGTCGGTCGCCTCAACTGGGACGACGGGGATGCTCCAGCGTCTGAGCGTCCCGGGCCCCCGTCGGGCCGCCATGACGACCGCGCCGGGCGCCGGTTGCTGGACCTGGAAGTGGGAGCGCGACGCCTACAACCTGTTCGGGCTCAAGCTATGGGCCTACGTCCAGCAGATCGACTGGTGCGATGACGGCTACTCGATCATCCGCGACCCGCAGGTGCTCAACTACGGCTCCACCTACTTCCCGTTCTGGTCGTGGGTCCACGCCGGCGATCACACCTGGGGTGGGCTGGGTCAGCCCGCCTTCCGATCCTGGTCGCAGGCTAATTTCAGCCTGTGCCTCACGCCCAACGTCGGCTGTATCCAGAACACCTATCCCTGGCTGGACATGACCGCCCATGCCAACGGGACAGGCAGCGGAAGCGTCGGCTGATCAGGCCGCGTTGACCTCGCCGATTGATCAGGCCGCGCTGATCTCGCCGGCCGAGCCGACCGGGTTGGAAGGTGCCCCAACCACCCGGTTGCGCCCGGTTGCCTTGGCCCGATAGAGCGCCTGGTCGGCCCGGTCGAGCCATTGCGCGTCGGTCAGGTCCAGGTCAGCAGCGCCGATCAGGGCGGCGCCCAGGCTGATCGAGACAACCCCGTGGGGCACATTTTCGGGATGAGCGATGGACAGACCGCTGACGGTCGTTCGGAGACGTTCGGCGGCCGCCAGCAGGCCGTCGCTGCCGGGAACGTGGAGGATGACGAGGAACTCCTCGCCACCCAGTCGATAGATGGCGTCCTCGGCCCGCAGGGTCTGCTGGATGGCGCCCACGACTCGACGCAGGACGTCGTCGCCTGCCTGGTGGCCGGCCCGGTCATTGATGGCCTTGAACCGATCGAGGTCGATGGCCACCAGGCCGTAGGTCATCGCGGATCGGTTGACATGCGCTCGGATTGCGCGCAGATCCTCCTCGAGCCGACGTCGGTTGCCGGCCCCGGTCAGGGGATCGATCCGGGCCGTGAGCTCCAGCGCGTGATGGACCCGCTCGAGCTCGAGCATGTCGGCGTCGGCCCGTCGATGCAGGACGTGGATCTTCTGGAGCTGGCTGAAGCTCCGGATCTGGGCCCGCTTGAGCAGGATGTGGCCGGCCAGGCTGGCTCCCAGGGCAACGACCAGGACGATCACCAGGTCGCCCCGCTCATCGGCCGAGAACCGGCCACTCGGGTCGAGGGCCAGGTAGCCGATGCCCAGGGCCGAATAGCTGACCAGCCAGACCAGGTGGGTGGACGTCCGCCAGGGCAGGACCAGGGCGATCAAGCCGGGGATGACCAGCATGTAGCTGAGGGTTTCGGCAGCCAGGGAGGGCACCGCGACTCCGGTCGCGACGGTCGAGACGGCCACCCCCAAGGTGACCACGAGGGCGGCCAGTTCAGGATTGTGGCGCAGTCCGCGAGGCAGCAACCACCAGCCCGCCACGGTCAGCAGCAGGGTGACCGCATCCAGCCCGATGGCTGAACCGACACTCGCGCCCTGCAGCCCGGACAGGGCCAGCGCGTCGAAGCCCACGGCCAGGGCGATCACGACGAAGCCCGCCCGACTGGCCGTCCTGGTGCGGTGCCGCTCGATCGCCCGGAAGCGGCGACTGGCCCCGACCGTGCGGAACTCACTGGCCTGCAGGCGGGCAGGGGCTGATCGAATCTGCCGAACCAGGTCATGGTTCAGCCAATGGCGGCCGCCGGATCGCCGGCGCAGCGCGGTCATCAGCCGACTGTAGGCGCGAATGCACCGGAATCTGTGGCCCGAAAGTCATGGTCGGCTGAACCGGCCGGCGATCATAGCGGTGCACCCTGGCACCAACTTGGCTCCGTTTGGCGGGATCGCCAGACACGGCTCGGTGGCCACGTGGTACATCTTCTGCACCGAGCTGCGGCGCCCATCGGAGGAGTGGCCGCGTGTCAGAACCAGGCGACGCCAGGGATGTCCGGGACGCCGCCGTGCTGCGCCTGTTGGCGCGGAAAGGGGATCTCGAATGACCCACGCAGCCAGTGGAGGTGGGTTCCGCGGCAGACGACTTCTGTCCACCGGAGCAGCCCTCCTGGCCTCAACCGCGATGGTCCTGGGAGCAGTTGCGCCAGCTGCTGCCGCCAGCCCGACCACGGCCGACCACGCCGGTCGCCTGACCCATCTCACGGCGGCCGGAACCACCCACCTCAAGGCCCTGGTGAGCCACGGTCCACTCCTGAACGTCAAGCCATTGACCAGTGCCGCTGGCACCGAGGTCTCGCCGATCAACGACATCGCCGAGCGCAGCCCCAAGGTTGAGGTCGCCTCAACGAATCCACCGACGACGCCGCCGGCCGTTGCAGGCCGCCGTGTCACCTATGGCAATCCGGCAGCGACGGGCTTCAACGGACTGTCCCACTTCGATTCTCGCACGGCGTCTGGTGGCAACCAGTTCAGCCTCGAGCCGCCCGACCAGGGCCTGTGCGTGGGCAACGGCTTCGTTCTCGAGACGATCAATGACGTGATGGCGGTGTACCACACCAACGGCACCCTGGCCGCTGGTCCAACGGCGCTGAACGCGTTCCTTGGCTACACGCCGTCGTTTGACCGCACGAACATCGTCTTTGGGGCGTTCGTGACCGACCCGAAGTGCTACTTCGACCGCGACACGCAGCGTTGGTTTCACACTGCTCTGACGTTTGACGTCGACCCGGCTACGGGAGCAGATACCGGCTCGTCGCATGTTGACGTTGCCGTCAGCCAGACGAATGACCCGACAGGTGACTGGACGCTCTTCCACCTGGACACCACCAACGGCGACGGTTCGCTTGCGAATCACCCAGGCTGCCCGTGCTTCGGTGACCAGCCCCTGCTGGGTTTCGACGCCTCCGGCATGTACATCTCGACCAATGAGTTCCCCGTCTTCAATGCGGGCTTCAACGGAGCCCAGATCTATGCCACCTCCAAGTGGTCCCTGGCCGCTGCCGCCAGCGGTGGTACCGCCCCGGGCGCAGTTGTCGCGTTCGATGGTCTGCCCCTGGCAGAGGGCCAGGCGTACACCGTTCAGCCGGCCGATTCTCCAGGCCAGTACGCCACGGGCCACAACGGCACCGAGTATTTCCTGAGCGCCCTCCAGTTTGGTCCGGCGCCGCTCGACAATCGGATCGCGATCTGGTCGTTGACGAACACGAACAGCCTGGCCCAGGTCAATCCGTCGCTCAGGCTCCAGAGTCACGTGATGACGAGTGAGGTCTACGGTCAGCCCAATCCAGCGGTTCAACGGAATGGCTTCCTGACGCTCAACTCGACGCTCACAGTGCTCAACAGCAATGACGACCGGATGAACCAGGTCGTGTACGCCAACGGGCTGCTGTGGAGTGGCGTCAATACGATCGTCACCACCACCGACGGGTCCACCAGGGTGGGCATCGCCTTCTTCGCGGTAAGCCCTGAATGGCATGGCCGAAATCTTGGGGGCCATGTTCACCACCAGGGTTACGTAGCCGTCAATGGTCAGAACGTGTTGTTCCCGGCCATCGGAGTGGACACGCACGGCAATGCCGTGATGAGCTTCACCCTCGTTGGTCCAGGCTACTATCCAAGCTCGGCGTACCTCCGCCTCAATGAGTCGTGGACCTCGCCCACGATCCACGTCATCGGTGTCGGCGTCGGACCGGCCGACGGCTTCACGGGTGATCCCGACTTCGGCGGGGCTGATCACCTCGAGCGCTGGGGCGACTATGGCGCCTCGGTCTTCGACGGAGCCGGCCACATCTGGAGTGCCAGCGAGTACATCCCCGGCGGGACGCGTACGGCCCTGGCCAACTGGGGCACGTTCGTCTCGTCCGTTACCCCGTAAACCAACCCGCAGTCGCACCGGAGGCCGGACCCAGCGCCACGGGTCCGGCCTCCTGATTCCCGGCGTTTGACGCTCCCCGGGCGCGGACCTAGGCTGACTTGCGTGGATGACACCGCCAGCCTGCCAGGGTCCGCCTCGTCGAGCACGCTCACGTCGATCGACCTGCCCGGGGCAATCACCGGCTGGATCCGGCTGGGCACCCTGGATGCCGAGCTGGCCGCCCTGACGTCGATCCTGGTCGAGGCCGGCCTGCCCCTGGTGATTGCCGCCTCGACCTCGGCCGAGGCTCACGGCTGGACCGGGGCCGAAGTCCGCGACTCGCTCGGGCCGATTCTCCTGACGTCCGGCCTACCCCCGCAGCCGGCCATCCGAGTTGCCGCGCCGGTCGGGGTCGATGCTGGGTCGCTCGAGGCAGTTCTCGCCCGGATGCCCCTGCTCAGCCTCGATGCGGTCGATGAGACGGGTGCCCGGGTGGCCATCGTGCTGGTCCTCGACGTCGATGAGATCGGGCCGGCCTGGCGAGTGCGGGCGGCCCACTTCCTGCGCCCGCCACTGCGCGACGGGCACGGCCACGTCCAGCGCCAGGGACCGGCCGTCCTGGCAACCTGGGATCCGGCCCTCGGCCGGTTCGAGCATTTCTGGTGGGCCGTCCTGCCCGAGCTGGCGGTCCTGATCCAGCGCCACGCCGGTGATCTCGAGGCCGAAGTCGCCGCCCGGACCGACCTGCTGGCCGGCCTGGTGACCCACCGGGTCGACGACTCCCATGCCGTTCGCCTGGCCATCGAGACCGCCCGGACGTCGGCCGAAACGGCAATTCATCGCCATTGACCCCCGAGGTTCTCATGTCCCGCCGATCGTCCGCTTCGCCAACTGACCCGCCCAGCCGCCCAGCTGCCGCCACGATCGGTGAGCTCCGGGCCATGGGCTGGCGCTCGCGTTCGGTCAAGGCCGAGCTCCGGTCCAACCTGCTGGCCCGCCTGGGGGAGGGCCGGTCGATCCTGCCCGGGGTCATCGGTTACGACGACTCCGTCCTGCCGGCGATCGAGAATGCGATCCTGGCCGGCCAGGACCTGGTCTTCCTGGGCGAGCGTGGCCAGGGCAAGACCCGGATGGCCCGGCTCCTGGTGGGCCTCCTGGATCCGTGGCTGCCGATCGTTGCCGGCGGCGAGCTGAACGACGATCCGTTCCATCCGATCAGCCCGTCCGCCCGCGCCCTGGTAGCCGAGGGTGCCGACGAGACGCCGATCGCGTGGCTGGCCAGTGACCGACGGTACGGCGAGAAGCTGGCCACCCCCGACATCACGATCGCCGACCTGATCGGCGAGGTCGACCCGATCCGGGTCGCCGAGGGCCGCTACCTGTCCGACGAGATGACGCTCCACTACGGCCTGATCCCGCGCTCGAACCGGGGGATCTTCGCGATCAACGAGCTGCCCGACCTGGCCGAGCGGATCC
>JBBRIV010000058.1:0-13313 GCA_038220425.1 Candidatus Limnocylindrales bacterium | reverse complement strand
CGCGGCCGCCAGACGGCTTTCGTCGTGGAGCTGGACCAGATGCACACGATCCACCTGGGCGACATCGGCCATCTCCTGACCGAGGAGAAGCTGGGCGATATCGGCTCGGTGGACATTGCCTGCGTGCCCATCGGCGGCAATCTCAGCGCGACCCGAGCCGCCGAGTTGATCGCCCAGCTGGGGCCGAAGATCGTCGTGCCCATGCCGGTCTGCGAGGACGAAGCCGACTGCGACGAAGCGCTGGCCAAGTTCTTCCACGAGATGGGCGGGACCCCGGGTCCAGCCCAACCCAAGCTCCAGATGGCGATGTCGGCCCTGCCGGAGGAGACCACCGTCGTCCTGCTGGAGTCGCGCGGCAAGCAGTAGGCGCCCTCATGCTGTTCGACCTGGGTCCGCTGCCGCCGGCCAACCTTCTGGCTGCGCGCGACCAGATGGCCGTCACCCTCGGTTTCCACATCGTCCTGGCCTGCCTGGGCGTGGCCTTTCCCACCCTGCTCCTCATCGCCAACTGGAGAGCCATCCGGAGCAGCGACGCGGACGCCCTGCGACTGGCCCGGCGCTGGTCCCGGATCATCGCCGTGACGTTCGCCGTCGGGGCCGTATCAGGCACGGTCCTGTCGTTCGAGATGGGCCTGCTCTGGCCGGGGCTGATGGGCCGCTTCGGCGCGGCCTACGGAATCCCGTTTGCGATCGAGGGGATCTTCTTCTTCCTCGAAGCGATCTTCATCGCGATCTACATCTATGGCTGGGATCGGCTGTCGCCGTGGACCCACTTCCTGAGCGGCATCCCGATCGCCCTGTCCGGCTTCGGGGGCACTTTCTCGGTGGTGACCGCGAATGCCTGGATGAACCAGCCGGCCGGCTTCACGCTGGGCGCCGACGGCCAGGTCACCGACGTCCAGCCGCTGGGCGTGATCTTCAACAACGCCACCTGGTACGAGGCCGGCCACATGTTCCTGGCGGCCTACATGGTCACCGGCTTCCTGCTCGCCTCCACCTACGCGGTGGGTCGGCTGCGCGGCCGGATGGATCGCTACACCCGGCTCGGCTTCATCATCCCGTTCGCCGTTGCCGCGATCGCAACGCCGCTCCAGATCGGGATGGGCGACATCGCCGCCCGGGCGGTCTTCACCGACCAGCCGGCCAAGTTCGCGGCCATGGAGCTGGTCCAGACAACCGGCCCAAATACGCCGGTCGTGGTCGGCGGCATCCTGATTGACGGCCGGGTCGTGGGCGGCCTGCCGATCCCGGGCCTTGGCTCGCTGCTGGCCGGGTTCAACACAGCCACCGTGGTCCACGGCCTCGACGGCATCGCCCCGGCCGACCAGCCGCCGGTCAACATTGTCCATCTGGCCTGGGACACGATGCTCAGCGCCGGGTTCGGGCTCCTGGCCCTGGCGGCGTGGTTTGGCCTGACCTGGATTCGGCGGCGTGAGCTGCCAACGAGTCGCTGGTTCTACCGATTCGCCGCCGTCGCCGGGGCGGCGTCCGTGGTGGCCCTCGAGGCGGGTTGGATCGTCACCGAGGTCGGCCGCCAGCCGTGGATCGTGTACGGGCTGCTGCGGACCGTGGATGCCGTGACCCGGGCGCCCGGCGCGATCGCCTCGTTCGTGGTCGTGATGGTGATCTACCTGATCCTGGGCTTTGCCACGTTCGTCGTCCTGCGCTCGATGAGCCGCCAAGGCGCGGACGACACGGCCGATGGCGGCGAGCCATACGGGCCGCGCCGGTGAGCCGGGCGGAGATCGTGGCCGCAATCCTGTGGCTCGGGGTCACGCTCTATGCCGTCCTCGGCGGGGCCGATTTCGGGGCGGGTCTGTGGGACCTGCTGGCCGGCAACTCAACCAACGGTGAGCCACCGCGGGCCTTGATCGACGCCTCGATCGGTCCGGTCTGGGAGGCCAACCACACCTGGCTGATCTTTGACCTGGTCATCCTCTGGAGCGCCTTCCCGCTGGCCTTCGCATCTCTGATGTCCACCCTGTTCGTGCCGCTGACATTGGCCGCCTTCGGGATCATCCTGCGCGGGGCGGGCTTTGCCTTTCGCAAGTACACCCGGCCGCTGGCCGGACGGCGGGCGTTCGGGGCGACGTTTGCCCTGTCGTCGGTGATCACACCGTTCTTCCTGGGTACGGCCCTTGGAGCCATCGCCTCAGGACGGGTGCCAGCTGGCAATGCCGCGGGCGATCCCTGGACCAGCTGGCTCAATCCCACCTCGGTGCTGGTCGGCTGCCTGGCGGTCGCGACCGGCGCTTTCGTTGCGGCGGTCTTCCTGGTGTCCGCCGCACGTCGCCAGGGTGACCCGGACCTGGAGCGCTACTTCCGGCGTCGAGCCCTGGCGGTGGGGTCCGTCGCCGGCGGGCTGTCGATCGTCGGTCTGTTCGTCCTGGCGGTTGATGCGACCGCGCTCTACAACGGGCTGTCGGGCCGGGGGCTGCCGCTGGTCGTGGCATCGTTGATCCTGGGCAGCACCAGCCTGGTCCTGCTGGCACGGGGGATCTGCCGGGGGATCCGGGTCGTCGCTGCCGGCGCTGTGACGGCGATCGTGTGGGGCTGGGGCGTGGCCCAGCTGCCGGCGATCCTGCCCGGCTCGCTGACGATCGAGGCCGCGGCCGCGCCGTCCGGCACGCTCGACGCGCTGATCGTCATCTCGATCGCCGCCGCCGTGACGATCGGACCGTCGCTGGGCCTGTTGTTCATCCTCGACGGCCGCAGCCGGCTGCAGGCCGGCCACTGACCCCGGCCTCGGCGCGAGCGCCGCTCAGCCGCGCTGGTAGACCGTTCGACCGCGCTTGATCACCGTTCGAACCAGGCCGGCGGCCGGCCAGTACGGGATCTGATCGTGGCTGGGCACCCGCCAGATCGTCAGGTCGGCCACCTTGCCCGGCTCGATCGAGCCGATCTCATCGCCCAGGCCCAGGGCATGGGCGGCGTTGATCGTGACCGCGGCGAGGGCCTCGGCCGGGGTCAGCTTGAGCTGCAGGCAGGCCACGGTCATGACCAGGGGCAGGTTGGCAGTGGGCGATGTGCCCGGATTGAAGTCCGAGCCAAGCGCCACCGGAACACCCCGTTCGATCAGCCTCCGCGCCGGGGCGTAGTGGTCGGCCATCAGGAACCAGGTCGTGGCGGGCAGCAGCGTGGCCACGACCGGCCGCTCCGTTCCGGCCGCTCCGGCCAGGGCGTCGATCCCGGCGTCCGACGGCTGGGCCAGGTGATCCGCCGACAGGGCCCCGAGCTCGGCGGCCAGCTCGGCCCCGCCCGACGGGGCCAGCTCGTCGGCATGCAGGCGCGGCCGCAACCCCAGGGCATCGGCGGCCAGCAGGATCCGGCGGGACTGGTCGGCAGTGAAGACCCCCTGCTCGCAGAACCCATCGGCGAAGCGTGCCCGGCCCTGGGCAGCCACGCCCGGCAACTGTTCAGCCAGGAGATGCCGGGTATAGGCCTCGGCCGGATCGCGCGAGCGGCGGAACTCGGCGGGCACGGCGTGGGCGCCCAGCCATGTTGGCAGGACGTCGATCGGACCCTCGCGGCCCAGCCGGTGGGCCACCTCGAGCAGGCGCAGCTCGGTGGCCAGGTCCAGGCCATAGCCCGACTTGGCCTCGATCGTGGTGACGCCGTGGCTGAGCATCTCTTCCAGCCAGCGCCGGCCATGGGCCAGCAGGTCCTCGGTCGAGGCGGCCCGGGTGGCCTGAACCGTCGACAGGATGCCCCCGCCGGCGGCCAGGATCTCGAGGTAGCCGGCGCCCTGCTGGCGGAGGCGCAGCTCGCCTTCGCGCGTGCCCGCGAACAGGAGGTGGGTGTGGGCGTCGATCAGGCCGGGGGTGATCGTGCCGCCGTCGGCATCCAGCCTTGCGAACCGGGCAAGGGGCAGGTTCTGGGCCTCCAGGCTGCGCTCCACCTGGGCTCGCGGCCCGACGGCCACGATCCGGTCCTCCCAGGTGGCCACGATCGGGGCGTCCTCGGGATTCGGTTCGTCCGACCCGCTCCCGGCGACGGCCCGCAGGAGGGCCGGCTGATCCTGGCTGGGCCCGGCCCGCAGGCCCCCGGCAAGGGTCGCGATCTCACTCGCTCCCAGGATCAGGAGGCCCACCGACCGGCCGTCGGTCAGGCCGCCTTCAATGACCCTGAGGGTCATCCCTCACCACGCTGGGCAGCCGACAGGCGCAGCTCGAGCACCTGCATCGGGCTGAAATCGCGCAGCTGGAGGTAGTCGGCCGCGGCGGCGCAGCGCTCCTCGACCGATGCTGAGCGGTCGAAGCCGGCGTGATCGGCCACCTCCAGGAACGCCGCCAGCGGGCACAGCCCGATCAGCTCCGACTCGCGCAGCTCGATCCCGTCGCCGGCGGCCTCGCTCCGGACCGTGTCCCATACCAGCCATAGCGGCGTGACCGAGAAGTCGAGCAGGTTCATCGAAACCTGGGCGCAGGCGGGGTCGCTCAAGGCCACGCCCATCGCCTGGACCCGGGGCAGGCCGCCGCCCGACTCGCGCACCCGCCGGGCGATCCGCCGGGCCAGCTCGATGTCGGTGGACGCCAGGTTGATGTTGTAGGCGATCAGGAACGGTCTCGCTCCGACCGCTACTGCCCCCGCCGAGGGATGCATCTGGGCCGGACCGAAGTCCGGCTGACGGCCGTCCTGGGCGATCTCCACCTTGAGGCCTTCGTACTGGCCGCGCCGGACATCGGCCAGCTTGACCCGTTCCGCCCGGGTCGCCGCGGCGGCGTACAGGAAGACCGGCAGGTCGAAGCGCTTGGCGATCCGGGCGCCGAACGTGCGGGCGAGCTCAATGCATTCGTCGAGGGTGGTGTCGCCGAGAGGCACAAACGGGATGACATCCACGGCGCCGATCCGGGGGTGCTCCCCGGACTGACGGTCCATGTCGATCTCGCCGACGGCAACCTCGACCATCCGCTCCATGGCCTGGACGACGGCGTCCGCCTCGCCGGCCAGGGTCAGCACGCTGCGGTTGTGGCTGGCGTCACTGGTTCGGTCCAGGAGCAGGGCTCCGGGCGTTCGGGTGACGGCCTCGACGAGGCGATCGATCACCTCGAGCCGGCGGCCCTCGGAGAAGTTGGGAACGCACTCCACGAGCCTGGCCACCCGCCCATCGTGCCACGTCTGCCGGGCCGCCGAGGGGTACCCACGCAGGGCTTGAACGAGGCCATAGACTAGCGCGATGCCAGACGCCCCAACCCGTCCCAGCCTGTTCCGCCACTCGAACTTCCGGAAGCTGTGGATCGGCGACACGATCAGCCAGTTCGGTACCCAGGTCAGCCAGCTGGCGATCCCGCTGATCGCGATCATCTTCCTGAAGGTCAGCCCGTTCGAGGTTGCCCTGCTGGGCGTGCTCGAGTTCCTGCCGTTCCTGTTGTTCACGCTGCCGGCCGGGGCCTGGGTCGACCGCCTCCAGCGCCGCCCGATCCTGATCGCCGGCGATCTCGGCCGGGCGATCGCCCTGGCCTCGATCCCGATTGCCTACTGGCTGGGTGCGCTGACGATCGCCCAGCTGTACATCGTGGGCTTCACGATGGGTCTCCTGACCGTGTTCTTCGACGTTGCCTACCAGTCGTACCTGCCGTCCCTGGTGGAGCGCGACCAGCTGGTCGACGGCAACGCCAAGCTCGAGACGAGCCGGTCGGCCGCCCAGATCCTGGGGCCGGGCCTCGGCGGCTTCCTGGTTGGCGTGCTGAGCGCGCCGGTCGCCGTGGTCACCGACGCGATCAGCTACCTGGTGTCGGCCCTGTTCGTCTTCACGATCCGGGGGACGGAACCGCCGATCCCGCCGGCCGAGGGGCCCCCGGGCAGCCCAGCTGAGCGCTTGCGCGGGTTCGGCGCGGAGATCCGGGAAGGCCTCGCCTACGTCGTCCACCACCCCTACCTGCGGATGATTGCCGCCGCCACCAGCACGAGCAACCTGTTCTCCAGCCTGGGTTTCTCGATCTACCTCGTGTACGTCGTGCGGGTCCTGGGGCTCGATCCCATCCGGATCGGGCTGGTCTTCTCACTGGGCAGCTTTGGCACTCTGGCGGGTGCCCTGCTGGCCAGCCGGATCGCCGACCGGCTGGGCGTCGGTCGGACGATCGTGGCGGCGATGGCCCTGAACGGACCGTCGGCCCTGCTCGTGGCGATCGCTCCGGCAGGCGGAGCCGAGCCGTTCCTGATCGCCTCGGCCGCGCTGGCCGGGTTCAGTGCGCTCGTCTACAACATCAACCAGGTCAGCTTCAGACAGGCGATCACCCCGGAGCGGATCCAGGGCCGGATGAACGCCACGATGCGCTTTCTGGTCTGGGGCACGATGCCCATCGGCTCGCTGATCGGGGGCATCCTGGCCACCGTGTTCGGCCTGTCGGCGACGATCTGGGTGGGCGCGATCCTGGGCTTCCTGCCGGTCCTGTTCGTGTTCCTTTCGCCGGTCCGCAGCCTGCGGACCATGCCCAGCAGCCCCGAGGACTGGGCGGCTCGCTCGGGAACCTAGCTGGCAGCCGGCTCGCGCATGGGGATCCGCACGCCGCGTTCCTCGGCCACCTCGATGGCCCGCTCGTAGCCCGCATCCACGTGGCGGACCACGCCCATGCCCGGATCGCTGGTCAGGACGCGTTCGAGCTTGGTGGCGGCCAACGGCGTGCCATCGGCGACGACGACCATGCCGGCGTGCTGGCTGTAGCCGATGCCCGTGCCGCCGCCATGGTGGATGCTCACCCAGGTGGCCCCGGCCGCGGTATTGACCAGGGCGTTGAGGAGCGGCCAGTCGGCGATCGCATCGGAGCCGTCGCGCATCGCCTCCGTTTCCCGGTTCGGTGAGGCGACCGAACCCGAATCCAGGTGATCGCGGCCGATCACGATCGGGGCACTGACCGCGCCGGTCCGGACCAGCTCGTTGAAGACGGCCCCGGCCCTGGCTCGCTCGCCGTAGCCCAGCCAGCAGATCCGGGCCGGCAGACCCTGGAAGGGCACCCGAGCCTGGGCCATCTTGAGCCAGCGATGGAGCGCCGTCTTCTCCGGGAACAGGTCGATCAGGGCCTGGTCGGTGCGCAGGATGTCGGCCGGGTCGCCCGACAGGGCCACCCAGCGGAACGGGCCGTTGCCTTCGCAGAAGAGCGGCCGGATGAACGCCGGGACGAAACCCGGGTAGTCGTAGGCATCGGCGACACCGGCCTCGAGGGCCATTGCCCGGAGGTTGTTGCCGTAGTCGAAGACCACCGCGCCGGCCTTCTGGAAATCGAGCATCGCCCGGCAGTGGGCGGCCATCGAGCGCATGGCATGAGCGATGTACACGTCGGGCTGGCTCGAGCGCAGGAGTCCGGCATCGGCGAAGGCGATCTCGGCCGGGACGTAGCCGGCCAGGGCATCGTGGGCCGATGTCTGGTCGGTGACCACGTCGAAGTGCTCGCCGGCGGCGGCCCAGGCGGGCTCGATCTCGGCGGCATTGCCAACGAGCGCGATCGACAGTGGCTCCCCGGCGGCTGCCGCGGCCCGGGCCATGCCCAGCGCCTCGGCCGGATCGTGAGTCAGGCGATCGACGTAGCCGATCTCCAGGCGGCGCCGGGCGCGGTTCTCGTCGACCTCGATGCACAGGGCCACCCCGTCGTTCATCGTGACCGCCAGGGGCTGGGCGCCGCCCATCCCGCCGAGACCCGCGGTGAGGGTCAGCCGACCGCGCAGGGTGCCCCCGAAGTGCTGGCGGGCCAGCTCGGCGAACGTCTCGAAGGTGCCCTGCAGGATCCCCTGCGTCCCGATGTAGATCCACGATCCGGCGGTCATCTGGCCGTACATCGTGAGGCCCTCGCGCTCGAGCTCGCGGAAGACCTCCCAGGTGGCCCACTTGCCCACCAGGTTCGAGTTGGCGATGAGCACCCGGGGTGCCCATTCGTGGGTCCGGAAGACGGCCACCGGCTTGCCCGACTGGACCAGCAGCGTCTCGTCATCGGCCAGCCGGCGCAACTCCCGGACGATCGCGTCGAAGGCCGCCCACGAACGCGCTGCCCGCCCTGTCCCGCCGTAGACGACCAGGGCGTCGGGGTTCTCGGCCACCTCCGGATCCAGGTTGTTCATCAACATCCGGAGCGCCGCTTCCTGGCCCCAGCCGCGACAGGTCAGCTCCGGGCCGCGCGGCGCCCGAACCGGGCGGGCCCCTGGCAGCGGCGGGCGGCTGGTCAGCGTCACGGCCCGATTCTAGCGTCCGGGCGGGTCGGGTACCCTCCGTCTGTGGGAATCCTCGCCGTTCGCCGCTGGTCCAGCCTCCCTGCCGCCGAGCGCGAGCGCCTGCTGGCGCGCTCCACCGCCGCGGTGTTCGAGCCCAGCCTGATGGCCTCGATCGAGGCGATCTTCCAGGATGTTGCGGCCCGCGGCGACGCGGCTGTCCTCGATGCGACGGCGCGCTTTGACGGGGTGACCTTCGCGTCCGGCGCCGACCTGCGGGTACCGGAGGCCGAGCTGGCCGCTGCCCATGCCCGCCTGGAGCCTGGGCTACTCGCCGGCATTCGCGAGGCGATCGGCAACAGCCGCCTGTTCAATGAAGCCCAGGCCGCCGAGACCGGCCGGGCCTGGTCACGCGAAGTCCGGCCCGGGTTCGTGCTCGGCGAGCGGTTCAGCCCGATCCCCAGCGCCGGCCTGTTCGTGCCCTGCGGCAAGGCCTCCTATCCGTCGGTCCTATGCCAGATCGGCACGCCCGCGGTCGTGGCCGGCGTGCCCCGGATCGTGGTGGTCGTGCCGCCCACGCCCGGTGGCGGTGGATCGGTGGACGCGGCAACGCTGGCAGTAGCCCACGAGCTGGGCATTCGCGAGGTCTACCGGGCCAACGGGCCGGCCGGGATCGCCGCGCTGACCTTTGGAACCGCCACGATTCCGGGTGTCCGCAAGATCGTGGGGCCGGGCAGCCCGCCGGTGACCGCCGCCCAGGTCCTCGCCCAGCGCTATGGCGTCGCGACCCAGATGCTGTGCGGGCCGTCGGAGAGCCTGATCATCGCCGACGAAACGGCCGATCCGTGGCGCCTGGCCATCGACCTGTTGAACGAGGCCGAGCACGGAAGCGACTCGGCCGCATCGCTGATCACCACCTCCGAGGCGCTCGTGGCCGCGGTCGAGACGGCGCTGGCCGACCAGCTCCCGCGCCTGCCCGAGATCCGGGCAGCAGCAGCCCGGGCCGTCTTTTCGAACCTGGGCGGGGCGATCCTGGTGTCGTCGATGGCCGAGGCCCTCGGGGTGGCCAACGCCTACGGCGCCGAACACGTCCAGCTGGCAACGGCCGATCCGGGATCAACCCTGGCCGCGCTGCGCTACGCCGGCGAGGCGCTCCTCGGCCAGAACACACCGATCGGCGCATCGAGCTACACGATCGGGATCCCGGCCACCCTGCCCACCGGCGGCTACGCCCAGCTCAACGGCGGCGTCACCACCCGCACGTTCATGACCTCGACGTCGACGGCGAGGCTTTCACCTGAGGCCCTGGCCGAGCTGGCCGAACCAACCCTGGCCCTGGCCGATCACGAGGGCTTCCCGGCCCACGCCGCAGCCTTCAGGTTGCGCGGCCTGGGCTAGCGGTTAGGTCGCCACGCCGGTCCAGGTCAGGGCTGCTGTCGGCCGTCTTCCCTGAAGTAGGTGGCGTCGATTCGGCCGTGTTGACGCTCGACCGACTTCGCATAGCCGTGCTCATCCAGGATGAGCATCTCGTCCTCGTAATCCTGTTCGCCATCGGCGCCGGCATCGTATGAACGCTCGAGCTGAGCATCGGTCCAGTGGTTGGTCAATCGAGCCAGGTCGATCTCCAGTTGATCCAGGTGGGCGTCGGCCTCCCGGTCGCCGGCCGATTCTTGTTCGGTCGTCGCGGTCGCTGGATGGTCGCGCGTGTCGTGTGGACCCTTGACCAGGTCGCACCAGCACGGGTGCGGCTCGGTGTCGACTTCGGCGGATGGCCAGTCGATCGCCGGCGCAGCCTGCGGAGCGCTGGCCACGACGCCCAGCCGGGCTGCCCCACAGCTGTAACAGCTCGTGCCCGCCACGTTGAGCGTCTGGCAGGTTGGGCACTCCCACGTCTCGCTCAGGGCCACGGAACCTTCCTGGATCAGGCTGCGGGCTTGCGGCCGGGGCGACCGGGCATGCCCAGCCGCCACCAGATGAACGCGGCCACGGCGAAGACGACGACGACCAGGATCAGCGTGTCGAACGGCTGGAGCGCGTGGCGGATGTCGACCCAGTTCGCGCCCAGGACCGTGCCCGCGTAGACCAGGCCCGCCGACCACAGGAATGCTCCCGCGGCCGAGTAGGCGACGAACCGGCCGAGGGGCATTCGGGCGACCCCGGCTGGGAAGCTGATGAACGTCCGGACAACCGGCAGGAAGCGGCTGAAGAAGGCGGTCTGGGAACCCCACTTGGCAAAGAACCGGTCGGCCGTCTCGATCTCATGGGGTCGGATCAGCAGGTACTTGCCGTAGCGTTCCAGGAACGGCCGGCCGCCCCACGCCCCGATCGCATAGGCGATCAGCGAGCCGATCACGTTGCCGATGGTGGCCGCGATCACGACGAGCAGGAAGTTCCACGGTCCGTGAGTGATCGGCTCGACCTGCGTCGAATCCGACACGAGGAAGCCGGCGAACGGCAGGATCAGCTCCGAGGGCAGCGGAACCATCGCCGATTCGATCGCGCTCGCGACCAGCACCCCGAGGTAGCCGATCGCCCCGTACAGGCTGGTCAGGAACGGGATGACGATCTGATCGATGAAGGCGAGCATCAGGCCTCGGCGGACGGCTGGGTCACGTCGGGCAGGATAGCCGACTACCATCGACGTCGTGACTGACCCCATCGTCCTCACCGGGGCGAACCTGACGATCGCCGATGTCGAGGCAGTCGCCCGTCACGGCGCGTCTGCGGAGCTGGATTTCGACGCCCGGACCCGGGTCCAGGAAGCCCGCGACGTGATCGAACGGCTGGTCGCCGACGGCCAGGTTGTGTACGGCGTGACCACCGGGTTCGGCGACCTGGCCACCACCTACATTGCCCCGGCCGATGCCGCCCGCCTCCAGCAGAACCTGCTGATGAGCCATGCGGCGGGCGTGGGACCGGCCTTCCCGGTCGAGGTGGTCCGGGCGATGCTCCTGCTCCGGGCCAACACCCTGGCCCTGGGTCACAGCGGCTGCCGGCCGCTGATCATCGACCGTCTGCTGGCGATGCTCAACGCCGGGATCCACCCGATCGTGCCCGAACAGGGCTCCCTGGGGGCTTCGGGCGACCTTGCCCCGCTGGCCCACCTGGCCCTGCCCCTGATCGGCCGTGGCGAGGTCGAGTTCCAGGGCCGGCGACTGCCGGCTGCAACCGCCCTCGCCGAAGCCGGCCTTGAACCCCTGACCCTCGAGGCCAAGGAAGGCCTGGCCCTGCTCAACGGCACCCAGATGATGTCCGGGGTCGGTGCCCTGGCCCTGGCCGACGCCGATCGCCTGGCCGCGACCGCCAGTGTCGCCGCAGCTCTGTCGGTGGAGGCGTTGCTGGGCACCGACGTGGCGTTCGCCGCCGAATATCAGCTGGCCCGCCCGCACCCGGGCCAGGTCGCCGTGGCGGCCGAGCTGCGCCACCTGCTCCGCGGATCCAGCCTCCAGACCAGCCACCACGGCCATGCCCACAAGATCCAGGACCCGTACTCCTTGCGCTGCGTGCCCCAGGTCCATGGCGCCGTCCGCGATGCGCTCGACTACCTGCGGGGGGTGCTCCTGATCGAGATCAACAGCGCCACCGACAACCCTCTCGTGTTTGCCGGCGGCGGCAGCGCTGATCCAACCGCGATCGCCACGGGTGGCGGCCTGGTGATCAGCGGCGGCAACTTCCATGGCGAGCCGATCGCCCTGGCCCTCGACTTCGCCAAGCTGGGCGTGGCCGAGCTCGGTTCGATCAGCGAGCGCCGGACGGCCTTGCTGGTGGATGCCCGGCTCAACGGCGGCCTGCCGCCGTTCCTGGCCGCGGCGTCGGGCCTCGACTCGGGGATGATGATCCTGCAGTACACGGCGGCGGCCCTGGTCTCCGAGAACAAGGTGCTCGTCCATCCGGCCTCGGCCGATTCGATCCCAACGAGCGCCAACCAGGAAGACCACGTGTCGATGGGCTCGATCGCGGCGCGTCACGCCCGGACCGTGGTTGAGCACGTGGAACGGGTCCTGTCGATCGAGCTGATCGTGGCCGCCCAGGCCCTGGACCTGCGCCTGGAGCTGCTGCCCGGAACCGCGCCCGGGGCCGGGGTCCAGGCGGCCCATGCGGCGATCCGGGCCGTCGTCCCCAGGCTCCACGGCGACCGCGAGCCCGGCCCCGACCTGGCTGCCGCGTTCGAGCTGGTGCACAGCGGCAAGCTGGCCAAGCTGGTCTCGAATCACGCCTGAGATCCGGATCGTCGACGTCGTGGACCTGGCCTCGTTCGGCCTGGTTCCCCCCTGCGCGGATCCCGGTTTCGATCACCGCAGCTGCGACTACTGGGAAGATGCCGAGCGCGGGTCGAAAGCGGCCCGTCTGGCCTGGCTTGAACCTGGAGGTGGGTCGCCGGCACCGGCCAGGCGACCAACGCTGTTCGGTGACGACGATGACCTGCCCAGCCTGGAGCCGATCGCCAACCCGTTCGCCTCGGCGGGCTCAGTCCGATCGTTCAACCCGCTCCTCGACGAGCCCGAGCCGATCGCGGCCAACCCGTTCGCTGCGCCACCCAGGATCCGGCCGCTTTCGGGCAGCGATGTCCCCCGCAAGCTGGGGCTCCTCGGACGCGGGCTGATCGCCTTCGGCAGCTATGCCAAGGTGCTCCTCGTGGACGATGAAGCCGCCGTGTACGCCCAGTTCGGGCCCCTGTCCGCGTATCCCCGGGCGATCCGCCTGCGCGAGCTCTACCCGCAGCTGCCCGACGCCCCGCTGCCGGCAGTGATCACCTGCGTGGCAACGACGGCCGCCGCGCGCGGTGCCGGCCATGCCAAACGGCTGGTGGCCGCGATCTGTACGGACCTGGGCGAGCGTGGCTTTGCGGCGGTCGAAGCCTATCCCCAGGCTGGGGCACAACCCGAGGCGACCAGCGCGGCAACGCCCGGCTTCTGGGTGGACTGCGGCTTCCATGTCGCGGTGGACGACGAGCGCTTCCCGGTCCTGCGCCGGGTCCTGGAGTGAGGGCCGGTCGGTCGGTCTCGAGCGGGTTCCTGGCCGGGCTGCTCGTCGTGCTGCTGGCGGCCTGCTCGCCGAGCGTCACTCCCGCCCCCAGCTCCGGTCCATCGGCAACCGCGAACCCAACCGCCTCGCCCAGCGCTCCGCCGACGGCGAGTGCCTCCCCGACCCTGTCGGCTGGGACCTCGCCCGGT
>JBBRIV010000057.1:0-13420 GCA_038220425.1 Candidatus Limnocylindrales bacterium | reverse complement strand
GGGCGGCATGGCAACCATCTACCGGGCCACGGATTCGCAGCTGGGCCGCGACGTTGCCGTCAAGATCCTCCGGCCGGAATACGGCCGCGACCCGGATTTTGTCGCCCGCTTCCGAGCCGAGGCGCAGGCCGTTGCCTCGCTGAGCCACCCCAACGTCGTCCATGTCCACGATTTCGGGATGGACCCGGTAGGTCCCTACATCGTGATGGGCTACGTCGATGGCGAGGACCTTGCCACGCTCCTCCGCCGGACCGGTCCGCTCCAGCCTCGGCAGGCCGCCCGGATCGTGGCCGAGTCGGCCCGCGCCCTGGCCGCGGCCCATTCGCGCGGGATCATCCATCGTGATGTGAAGCCGGGCAACATCATGCTGGCCCAGGACGGCCGGGTCCAGATGACCGACTTCGGGATTGCCCGGGCGATCAGCGACGCCCAGATGACCCTGCCCGGGACCACCCTCGGCTCGGTTCACTACTTCTCGCCGGAACAGGCCCGGGGCGAGCCGGCGACCGAGCGATCGGACATCTACTCACTGGGCATCGTGCTCTTCGAGCTGCTCACCGGCCGGCGCCCGTTCGAGGGTGATTCGGCGGCGGCCATCGCGATGGCCCGCCTGAGCGGTCCGGCGCCCATGCCGTCCAACTTCCGGGCGGGCATCCCGATCGAGATCGAGGCGATCGACCGGAAGGCCCTGGCTCTCGACCCCGCCGACCGCTTCGTCAGCGCCAACGCGATGGCCGATGCGATCGAGAGCTGGTTGGCCGGCCGCTCGGCCGGGGTGGGCGGCGCGGTCCCCGCACCAACGGCAGCGCCGAGCGTGGCCGGCCTGGCCGCGGGCACAGGGATTGCCGCCGGTACGGGTCTCGCTGCGGGCACCGGCCTGGCCGCCGCTGCCGCCGTTGAATCCGGAACCGTCGCCGCCGGCGTTGCTCGGGCCAATCCGGGTAGCCCGGTGCCGTATCCCCCGGACGCCTACGCCAATGCCGCGCCACCGTCGCGCGTCCCGCCCGGTCCGTCGGTCAGTCGCTACGACTCGTTCGACGACGAGCCGGGACCGGCCGGGACCAGCCTGTGGGCCTGGGTCGCCGGCCTGCTTGGCCTGCTGATCCTGGTCGTTGCCGGGTTCCTGATCTTCAAGCTGGTCACCGGCACGTCCAAGCCGGCCTCCCAGATCATCGTCCCGAACTTCGTCGGCCAGCTCCTGGCCGACGCCAAGACGACGGCCGCGAACAACAACCTGACCCTCGTCACGACCGCCTTCATCAAGAGCAACGACCAGCCCGAAGGCACGATCGTCCAGCAGGATCCGCCGCCCAGCACGTCGGTTGCGGCAGGTTCGAACATCAGCGTCACCGTCTCGACCGGGAAGCAGCTGGTCACCGTCCCCAGCCTGACCGGCCTGACCCTGTCGGCAGCGATCCAGGCGCTGACCACCGCCCAGCTCACGCCGGGCGTGGCGACGACTGCGCCCGACCCGCTGATTCCGGCTGGGTCGATCATCTCGACGTCACCAGCAGCCGGCGTCCAGGTCGCCGCCCAGACCCCGATCGACTACGTCGTCTCGAGCGGGCCTGCTCCGTCTACAGCGCCGACCCCCACGCCTACGCCAACACCCACTCCGACCCCAACGCCCACGCCCACACCGACACCTCCGCCAACGCCGAGCCCCACGCCCAAGCCGACGCCGAGCCCGACACCCCCGCCGACGCCCCCGCCCACGCCGAGCCCCTCTTTCTGACCCTGGACTAGCGCTCGGCGTCTCGCCAGAAGCGGCCGCTGTCCGCGTCGGCGCCGACCAGGCTCTCAACGCTGATCAGGCCGGCTGTCGGCGGATCGCTTGAATCAGCCACGGGGACCGACGCGCCGCGCAGGGCGATCACCGGCACCCAGCAAGGCCGGATCTCCTGGCCGTTGAGGACGCCTCGACCGCGATCGCGGGCGCAGTACCCGGCACCGGCGGTGATCGCCCGTCGGAAGTTGCGGCATGAGGCGCAACCGGCGCTGGACCAATGGCAGACCCAGCAGCGGGCCGCCTCGGCCTGGGGAGTTGCGCAGTGCGGGCAGCGCCACGTCGGCATCCCTCGATGGTAGCTGGGTCTCCAGTCGCCGTCCACCCGATCGTGCGGGCCGGACGCGCTCTGGGTGAATCGCCGGAACGGGCGTTCGGGAATCCCAGACCCGCGGGCCAAGTGCTACTGGAAGGTCAGTGGAACTTGGGCCGTCCCCTGACCGTAGTCCGTCGTGTCGACGCTGACCGCGATCTCGCCCTTGCCGGCGATCGTCACCGGGATCGTCGTCTTGAAGGTTACGGTCCCCGTCTGGTCGGTCGTCTTGGTGACGACATAGGGCAGGCTGCCGGGCGTCGGGATGGTCAAGGTCAGGGTGGTGTCGGCGCCCGACAGGGGAGCGCCGTTCGGGTCGAGGACGACCACGGTCATCACGATCGTGTTGGTCTTGGCCGCGCTGAGATGGTAGGCCGAGGCAGTCAGCTTGACGGTCAGCTGGCCGCTGCCGCGCTGGACGCTGATCACCACCGCGGCGACGTTGCCGGCCGGGTCGGTGGCGGTCACGCTGATGCCATTCACGCCGCCGGCGATCGCGACAGTCACGCTGAACGCCCCGACGTCGTCCGCGCTGGCCACGGCTGTGACCCCGTTGGCCTCGTTGCGTGCCGAGATCGAGCTGTGCGGCTGGCTGGTCCCGGTGATCGTGACGACCGCACCATTGATCACCGCGTTCTTGGCTGGGGACGTGATCACGATCTTGGGCTTGACCTGGTCGAGGATGTAGGTGACCGAGATCGACGGGGGGCTCTCGCCGGCGGCGCTGACGACGGTGGCGGTGAAGGTGTTCGAGCCGGCGGCGAGGGCGACCGCCGGAACCGTGAACGAGGGGCTGCTGGCAACCGGGACCTCGGCCACGTTGGTCGTTGGCGTGGTGGCCGTGGTCCCGACCTTGCGATAGATCCGGATCTTGTAGCCGGTCTGGCCCACGATCGAATTGGGGATCGTGCCGGTCAGGTCCAGGGTTGGCTGGTTGGTGTACTGCTGGGTTGGCACGGTCAGGCTGGGTGACGGGGGCAGGACCAGGGCAGTTGGGCTGGGCACGGCCGTTTGGCTGAGCTTGTCCGCGACGCCGCTGATGGCGTGGCCGATGCCACTGGCAAACGCCCCGATCACGCCCGGAGCGTTCAACAGGACCACGACGCCGAACAGGACAACCGCCCCAGCCAGGCCGGCCTTCGCCACGAGGGACATCGGGGTGGCCTGCGGACCGGTCCGCCGGCCGGCCAGGCGGGTTGCCGGAACCGTCCGCGATTTGACCCGGCTCGGCTGCACGCGGCCGGTGCTGGGGGCTCGGGGCCGCACCTGGGAGGGTCGTCCGCGCCGGCTCGTCATCGAGTTCATTGTGGCAGATCGATGCCGGCCGACCGCGCGACCAACCTCGGGCCCGAGTCAGACCCGCGCAGCGTCGGTGCGCCGGGGCCGGGTCGTTGTACTCTGGCGTGGTGCGCGCATGTCTGGTGGCCTGCGCCAAAATCGAGGGTAAGGGTGCAGGCTCGAGATCCCAAACAACCCCGCGCGACCGGACGGCCCGGATTTGGCGTCCCGCCCATCGCCCGGGTTGCACCGCCGATGCCGGCGGCCCCCACGGGCTATCCCGCTCTACCCCAGATGAATCGATCCGGCTTTGGACTGCCCAACCTGCGTCGAAACGTCTGCCCCCACTTCTACATGACCGGTGTCCGGGGAGCGATCCCGATCCAGGCGCCGCACCTGTTGAAGGCGCTCATTCGCCAGGACCAGAACGTTTCGCGCTGCCAGCTCCGCGGCGGCGTCCACCTGGAGCAGGGCTACATCAACGACGTGTGCCTGACCCCCCGCTTCAACCAGTGCGTCTTCTACGAGGACGAGCTGTCCCGAGAGTGACGTGGCCGGCCTGACCTACGAAGCGGCGCTGGCGGCGCTGCACGAGCGAGGCCGGTTCGGGATCCGCCTGGGACTGGGCCGGACGCGGGCGCTCCTGCACGAGCTGGCCGATCCCCAGGACGCGTTCCGGGGTGCCCTGGTTGGTGGCACCAATGGCAAGGGCAGCGTCCTGGCCCTGGTTGGCAGCGTCCTGCGAGCGGCCGGGTTGCGGGCCGGCGAGACGCCCAAGCCCCATCTCGTGACCTATCGCGAACGGCTCCAGATTGGTGGCCGGCTCGTTGATCCGGCCACCTTCGCCCGGCTGGTGGAGGCGGCCCTGCCCGCCGCCGACCGGGTCGCCCGGCGTCACGGTGATCCGACCGAATTCGAGCTACTGACCGCGGTGGCGTTCCGCTGGTTCGCCGACGAGGCCGTGGACCTGGCCGTGGTCGAAGTGGGCCTGGGTGGGCGGCTCGACGCGACCCACACCTGGGACGGTGGTGTGGCTGCGATCACCAACGTGGACCTTGATCACATGGACCGCCTTGGTTCCACGGTCACGGCCATCGCCCGTGAGAAGGCCGCGATCATCGTGCGGGGCGACCTGGCCGTGACCGGTGCCAGTGGGGCCGGCCTGACGGTCATCCAACGCCGGGCCGGCCGATTGGGCGTGCCCCTGCGGACGGTGCAACCCGCGCCGCTGCTGGACTGGGATCGCGACGGGATCGTGGTTGACCTGGCCGGCCTGGATGCGACCCGGGTCGGCCTGCGCGGTCGTCACCAGGCCGCCAACGTGGCGGTGGCCGACGCCATCCTCGATGCCCTTGAGCAGGCCGGGATCGCGACGGCTGGGCTCGAGGCGCGCCGAGCGGGGTATGCCAGCGCCCGCTGGGCGGGCCGCCTGGAGCTGATCGAGACCGGGTCCCACGAGGTCGTCCTGGACGGTGCCCACAACCCGGCCGGAGCCGCGGTCCTGGCCCAGGCCCTCGACGATCTGCGGCCGTTCCTGGCCGGTGGGTCGGACCATCGGCCGCCGCCGATCACCCTCGTCATTGGGGCGATGGCCGACAAGGATGTGGCCGGCGTCATCCGGGCCCTGGCCGGTTCCACCGCCCTGGCCGATGCCCAGGTCATCTGCACCCAGGTTAGCGAGGATCGGGCACTGCCGGCGGACACGTTGGCGGCCCTGTGGGCGGACGCATGGGCGGTCCTGGGGACCGGCGTCGCCCAGCCCCGGGTGATCGTCCCGCCGTCGGCCGCGCTCGACGCGGCCCTGGCCACGGCGCCCGGCCCGATCGTGGTGGCCGGCTCGCTGTACCTGGTCGGGGCGATCCGGGCGCTCCTCGTCGACGATCCTGCCCTACGTGACGTGGCACGGTCCGCGCCATGAGCGGCTCGGATTGACCAGCTCGCCTGGACCGACCCGGATCGGGCCGCGCACGTTCGCCTGGGGGACCCGCACGTTTGTCGTCGGGATCCTGAACATCACCCCCGATTCGTTTTCGGGCGATGGCCTGGCCGGCGTGGAGGCGGCGCTCGAGCAGGCCCACGCGATGGTCGCCGACGGCGCCGACATCCTGGATATCGGCGGCGAATCCACCCGGCCGGGCCACACCGTCGTGAGCGCCGACGAGGAGATCGCCCGGGTGGTCCCGGTGATCAGGCAGATCCGGGCGGCGCTGCCAGATGTGCCCCTGAGCATCGACACCACCAAGCTGGCCGTGGCCGAGGCAGCCCTCGACGCCGGCGCCGACCTGCTCAACGACGTCTGGGGCGTCGGCCCGGACGACGAGCGGATGCGCCTGGCGGCCGAGCGGAGCGTGCCCCTGATCCTCATGCACAACCGGGCCCAGGCGGTCTATGCGGACCTGCTCGGCGAGGTCGTGCAGGATCTGGAACGGGCCATCGAGCGGGCCGTCAGCGCCGGCTGCCGGCGCGAGTCGCTGATCGTCGACCCGGGCTTTGGCTTTGGCAAGACGCCCAGCCACAACCTGGAGATCCTGCGCCGGCTGCCCGAGCTGCACGTGCTGGGCCGGCCGATCATGCTGGGCACGTCGCGCAAGTCAACCCTGGGTCGGGTCCTGGACCTGCCGGTCGACGAGCGTCTCGAGGCGACCCTGGCCACGACGACCCTGGCGGCCGCCGCCGGGATCGAGCTCGTCCGGGTCCACGACGTCCGGGCCAACGTCCGGGCGGCCCGGATGACCGACGCGATCGTGCATGGCGACGTGCCATGATGCGGCCGTGAGCGATCGGATCGTCCTCCACGACATGGTCTTCCAGGGCCGCCACGGCGTGTCCCAGGCCGAGCAGCGCACCGACCAGCCGTTCCACATCGACGTCGAGATGGTCCTCAACCTGCAGCCCGCGGCCGTCGAGGACGATCTCGCCCGGACGGTCGACTACGGGGCGGTTTTCGAGGTCGCCAGGACGGTGGTCGAGTCCACCAGCTATCGGCTGATCGAGGCCCTCGCCGAGGCGCTCGCCCAGGAGGTCCTGACGGCCTTCCCGCCGATCACCGAGGTCGGGATCCGGGTGCGCAAGCCCGAGGCCCCGATTGACGGGACCCTGGCCTGGGCCGGCGTGGAGATCTGGCGGCGGCGACTCGCCCGCTGAGCCGGACCGCCTGCCGAGCGGCCGGCGCCCGCCCTGCCGAGCGGCCTAGGGGTTGGTCGGCCGGGTCCCCAGGGTCAGCTGGAGCTCGAGGGTCTTACCCGCCCGGTTGATCCCCAGGGTGACCGTCCGGCCCGGGGCGAACTGGGTCAGCACCGCGTCAAGGGGATGCTCGCCGTCGATGGCCATGCTCTCGATGGAGGTCACGATGTCGCCGTCCTTGACGCCGGCCTTGTCGGCCGGCCCGCCGGGCACGACGGCCGGCTGGGCGGCACCCGAGGTGTCCTGCCCGCCGCTGACGAGGGCGCCCTGGGCCACGGCCAGCTTGAGCTGATCCTTGAGCTGGAGGTCGATCGTCTGGTAGCGGATGCCGATCCAGGGTCGGGCCAGGGCCTGGCCGGCAATGGCCTGCTGCATGATCGGCTTGGCGATGTTGATCGGGATCGAGAAGCCGATCCCCTGGGCATTCGAAGCCACGGCCGTATTGATCCCGATGACGTTGCCCACGGCGTCAACGAGCGGTCCACCGCTGTTGCCCGGGTTGATCGCAGCATCGGTCTGGATCAGGTTGTTGATGGAGCCCGTGTCGGTATCGATGCTCCGGCCGGTGGCCGACACGATGCCCGCGGTCACGCTGTTGGAGTAGGTGCCCAGGGGGCTGCCGATCGCGACGGCCAGCTCGCCCACCTTGATCGCCGACGAGTCACCCAGCGGAGCGGTGGGCAGGCCCGTCGCCTCCACCTTGACCACGGCCAGGTCGGTCAGCGTGTCGATGCCATAGATCTTGCCGGTGAACTGGCGGCCGTCCTTGAGCTGGACGGTCAGGCTGGTGGTATTGGCCACCACGTGGTGGTTGGTCAGGATCCAGCCATTTGCGTCGAAGATCACCCCGGAGCCGATCCCCGACGTTGCCGTGGCGCTGTTCGGGTCCGTTCCCGCGGTCACGATCCGGACCACGGCCGGGCCTACCTTGGCGGCCGCGCTGATCGTGGCCGACTGCTCATCAATCGTCACCGGCTGGTTCACGTTGGTCCCGGTGCCCGCCGAGCTGATCACGGCAGTCGCCTGGCGGTCGAGGGCACCCGACGCGCGCAGGGCGGCGTAGGTGCCACCGGAGGCGAGTACCGCAGCCAGGACGGCGGTCATGAAGATCGCCCCCAGGCCTTGTCGCGAGCGCGGCGCCGGCACGCTCACGACTGGCGTCACGGCCGGCTCGAACCAGGTCTCAGGCGTGGTCTCGGGCGGGGCTCCCCATGTCTGGCGCTGCCACTCGGTGGGCGCCTCGGACGGCGGGGAATAGGTGATCGGAGGCTGGGGGTCGCCGGGCGTGGCCGGGTCAATCGGGTCAGTCGGGTTCATGTGCTCAGCGTGGGGCTTCTGGATTCAGGCGCGGCCGGGGAGGCGATGAAGAATCCGATACTTCGCCGTCGCCCGGCGGAATGGTGCTCGGACTGTCAGCCACGCTCTGAGCCGGGCTCGCCGGCGGCTGCGCGACCGGCTGCTCGACCGGCTGCTCGGGTCGCTGCTCGCCCGGCAGCTCGGCTGCCGTTTCGGCCAGGCGTGGGTCGAACGGCAGGCTGACCACGAACGATGTGCCCTCACCCAGCCGGCTGTCGACCCCGATCCGCCCGCCGTGCATGTCCACGATCGACTTGACGATGGCCAGGCCCAGGCCGCTGCCACTGCCCCGGGCTTCGTTGGCCAGCGACCCTCGGTAGAAGCGTTCGAAGATCCGGGGCAGCTCGGCGCCGTCGATACCCACCCCGGTGTCGCGCACTTCGATGTCGGCGCCGCCGTCGGTGCCTCGGACATCGACGCTGACCCGACCGCCCGATGACGTGAACTTGAGGGCGTTGCCGATCAGGTTCGAGACCACCTGGCCGATGCGCTGGGGATCGTGGCGAATGCGCAGGGGCCGGTTGGCCACGTGCAGGGCCAGCTCGATGCCCCGGCGCCGGGCGGTTGGTTCAGCCTGTTCCACGGCCGACTCAACCGCCGCCCGCAGGTCGTCGGGGCGCAGGTCGAGCAGGACCAGCCCGGAGTCCAGCTTGGACAGCTCGAGCAGGTTCTGGGCCAGCCAGTCCAGCCGTTCGAGCTGCTGGCGGCTCGATTCCAGGAACTCGGCCCGGGTGGCCGGCTCGTCATCGGCGCCTTCGCGGAGCAGCTCGTTGAACATGCGCATCGCGGCGATGGGCGTCCGCAGCTCGTGCGAAACGTCGGCCAGGAAATCGCGGCTGCGGTCGCGATCGTGCCGGATGATCGCCACGCTCTCGTCCAGCCGGGCGGCCATCTGGTTGAACTGGCGGGCCAGCTCGATGATCTCGGTGCTGCCCGGGTTGCCCGGGTCGATGGCGACTCGCCGGGCAAAGTCGCCCTCGGTCAGGCCCTGGGCGGCCTCGGTCAGGCGGCGCAGCGGCGTCGTGAAGCGGCGGGCCAGCAGGCCGGCCACCAGCACGGACAGGAGCAGGCCGGCGATCGCAATCACGATCAGGAGCGAGAAGATCGCGGCCACCGTGCTCGCCCGATACGTATATGGGTTGGCCAGCTGGACCTGGATGCCGTACTCGAACAAGGGGCTCTGCTGGACGCTGGTTGGCTCCGGGTCGTTATAGGGGATGTCGTCGCGGGCCTGGCCGGCTCGCGGCCGGGCCTGCAGGGGCGCACTGATCTGCCCGCCTGGAGCGGGCACCAGGACCATCCGGCCGTTTCCGTCGCGGGTGATCAGGCCCACGCTCACGACCAGGTCGGCCTGGGCCAGGTCGTCGGCCAGGAAGCGCTGGTTGTTGGCATTGGCCAGGAACGCGGCGACCGCCGGGTTGAGCGTGTCGGTGGGCGATACGACCGGCTCGCCGTCGGCCAGGCTGCCGGCCAGCGAGATGATCACGTCGCGGACGGTCCCGGCGCGGGTCTGCAGGTCGTTCACCTGCTGCTTGTAGAAGTAGTCGTCGACCCGGTTGATCACGCCCACGAACACGAGCACGAGGGTCAGCGCCACCACCCCCGAGAAGGCGATGGTCAGGCGTGCCGCGAAGGTCCGGGGCAGGAGCGGTCGGAGCCAGCGCCGCACCGTGCGCTTGAGGCTGCGCGGGCCGTCAGCGCTCGGCGAAGGCGTAGCCGGCACCTCGAACGGTCAGCACGAAGACGGGCACCGAGGGATCGTCCTCGATCTTCTCGCGCAGGTGGCTGACATGGACGTTGATTGTCTTCTCGTCCTGGTCAAGGGCCTCGTAGTCGCGCAGCAGCTCGAGCAGCTCGCGCCGCGAATAGACCCGGCCCGGCCGGCTGGCAAGGTGGCGCAGGATCTCGAACTCGGTGGCGGTCAGGGCAATCCGGCGCTGGCCGCGCTGGACCCGCCGGCGCTCGAGGTCGATGAGCAGGTCGCCGTGGCGGATCACCCGCCCGCCGGCAGCGTCGGCCAGGTCGCCGTATGCCCGGCGCAACAGCGCCTTGATCCGGCTCATCAGCTCGCGCAGTCCAAACGGCTTGGTCAGGTAGTCGTCGGCGCCAAGCTCAAGGCCGATCACCTTGTCGACCTCGTCATCGCGCGCGGTCAGGACCAGGACCGGTGCCTTCGAGCCGGTTGCCCGCAACCGGCGCAGGACTTCGAAGCCATCGATGCCCGGCAGCCGGACGTCGAGGACGACCAGATCCGGGGCCTGGTGGATGGCAAAATCCAGGCCCTCTTCGCCGCTCCGGGCCACGGTCACTTCGTAGCCTTCCTGCTGGAGGGCGTACTGGATTCCGCGCGCAACGGCGAACTCGTCTTCGACGATCAGAATGGTGGAGGACATCCGGGCGGCATGCTACACCGCCTCCGCAAAAGGGCTCGCCCGCCCGGTGTGCTAGGCTCGCCCTCCTGAAACGGAGGACCTTCCCCAGATGACCACGATCCGACCGAAGCTGGCTGCCTCCGAGCGCCTGATCTTCGGCAAGCACGTCGCAGGCCTGCGCCGCGCGGGCAGCCTGCCGGCCGTGATCTACGGCCACGACGTTGCCTCACAGGCGATCACCATTGACGCCCATGACTTCGAGCAGCTCCACCGCAAGACGGGCCCCAACGCCCTGGTGGATGTTTCGGTCGATGGTCACAGGGCGGCGCCGGTCCTGATCCACGCCATTCAGCGCCATCCCGTCCACCAGCGCGTGCTCCACGTTGACCTGCTCGCGGTCCGGATGACCGAAGAGCTGACCGTGGACGTGCCGATCGTGTTCACCGGGACGTCGCCGGCCGTTGAGCTCAACGGTGGCACGCTGCTGCACATGACCGAGTCGGTCCGGGTGCGCGCCCTGCCGGATCACCTGCCCTCGTCGCTGTCATTGGCGATCGACTCGCTGGTGGACTACGAGACCACGCTCCACGTCCGTGATCTGGTCCTGCCGGCCGACATCGTCCTGCTGACCGATCCCGAGGAGCCGGTCGTCCGGGTCCAGGCACCGCGCCAGGAAGAGGCCGTCGCCGTGGCTGCCGAGACCGCCGGCGAAGGCGCCGCGCCGGCCGAGGACGCCCCAGCCGCTACCGAATCTCCCGAGAGCTGATCTCCGGTCGCGTTGCGACCACGTGGACCACGGGCACCCGCCAGCGGAACGCCGTTGGTGGGAGCCGGTCCAGGAGCTCACGTGTGCGCCGGCGTAGTCGGGTTCGGTCTTCGGGCTTGAGCTCCGCGAACAGCTCGCGCTCAGCGTAGCCCTCCAGGAAGTCCAGGTAGGTCGCCGGATCATGGTCGTGGCTGAGCCAGGCTTCGCGGGCGACCACGCTCCGGAAGCCAAGTCTGCGCAGCCGCGTGGCCGTGGCCGTGGCCGAGGCCAGGTCGCCCGCCCGCGCTTCCTCGACTTCGCCGGGTTCAGCCTCGTCCCCATCCTCTGAACCGAGCTCGTCGAGGGCATCCTCGAAGGCATCGTCCGGCGCGAAACGATCGTCGGCGATCCGCCAGGTGACGAAGGCCAGCTTGCCGCCCGGTCGCAGGACCCGGAACGCTTCGCCCAGGGCGACGGTCAGTCGCGGCACCAGCTGGTAGGCGAATGAGCTGATCACGAGGTCGATCGACCCGTCGTCGAAGGGCAGTCGCTCAGCGTGGCCGCGCAGCCAGTGGACCCTCCGCCCGGCAGATCCTGGCAGAGACTCCCGGGCGGTGGTGTCGGCCACGGCCAGCATCGCGGCCGATCCGTCGAGGCCGCTGACGTCCACCGCCGGCCAGCGTCGAGCCGCCTCGATGGCGAGCAGCCCGGCGCCCGTGCCAACATCCAGGACCCGGCCAACGGGCCTACCCACCCGCTGCTCGAGGCGATCGAGCAGGTCGAGGGCGGTCGGCTTGAGGACGGGTTCCCACCAGGTCCGATAGGCCAGGGCCGACCCGTCGTAGCGCGATTCGATCGTCTTCACGCCCGCTATCGTGCCGTATCCTCAGTCTCGATGGATCTTCCGGTCAGCCCTCCGATCGAGCCGATGCTGGCCAAGCCGGCCAGCACCTTCCCAACCGACGACGGCTGGTTGTTCGAGCCGAAATGGGATGGCTTTCGAGCGCTCGTCTTCCGCGATGGCGACGAGGTCCTGATCCAGTCGCGCGACCTGAAACCACTCGACCGCTACTTTCCCGAGCTCGCCGCGCCGCTTCGGGCGTCACTGCCCGATCGCTGCGTACTCGACGGCGAGGTGGTCATCGCCGGCAGAGATGGCCGGCTTGACTTCGACGCACTCCTGCTCCGAATCCACCCGGCTGAATCGCGGGTGAGGATGCTGGCCGCCCAGTCCCCGGCAAGCTACGTCGCATGGGACCTCCTGGCCCTGGGCGATGACGACTTGCGCAGCGTTCCCCAGGCTGAGCGCCGCCGGCGCCTGGAGCTGGTCCTGGCGGACGCGCGCCCGCCGGTCCACCTGACCCCGGCAACCCTGGACCGGGCGACGGCCATCGACTGGTTCGAGCGCTTCGAAGGTGCCGGCCTCGACGGAGTGATCGCCAAGCGCCTTGATGCCCCGTATCAACCGGGCAAGCGGGCGATGCTCAAGTTCAAGCACCAGCGCACGGCCGACTGCGTGCTCGCCGGGTTCCGCTGGCACAAGGATGGCCCGGGCACGCTCATCGGCTCGTTCCTGCTGGGCCTCTTTGATGCGGAAGGCACACTCCATCACGTGGGGGTCACGTCCTCGTTCACGATGGCCCGGCGGGCCGAGCTGGTCGCCGAGCTGGCGCCCCTGCGGACGGATGCCCTGGTGGATCACCCGTGGGCCGGTTGGGCCAGCTGGGCCGAGGAGATGGCCGCCAGCGGCCAGCGCGTGCCGGGTGCAACATCGCGCTGGAATCGAGGCAAGGACCTGTCGTGGGAGGCGCTCCGGCCCGAACGGGTGGTGGAGGTGGCCTTCGATCATCTCCAGGGCGATCGCTTCCGGCACGGCACCACGTTTGTGCGCTGGCGTCCCGACCGGAGCCCGGCCGACTGCCGCTACGACCAGCTCGTGGAAACGCCGGCCTTCGAGCTCAGCCGGATCTTCTCGACGTAGGCGCTGTACAGCGGGGGTGCCGAGTGGGCACAATCGTGCCAGGCGTCCCAAGCACGGAATGATCGATCCAGGAGGGCATCCCCAATGACCGACGAACAGCCGCCGCTCGATCCCGGTGCGGCGATGCCGGCTGATGTGCCGCCAGTGGCGCCGGTTGTGCCGCCGGTGGTGCCGCCGGGTGTGCCGCCTGCCGCGCCCGTCGAAGGGTCGGGTTGGGTCCTGCCCGCCGCACCGCCGACCGCGCCCGTCGAAGGCTCAGGCTGGGTCCAGCCCGCCGCACCGCCTGCCGCGGCGCCCGGCCCTGCCTGGGGTCAGCCACCGACCGCGCCGCCTGCCGCGGCGCCCGGCCCTGCCTGGGGTCAGCCACCGACCGCGCCGCCTGCCGCGGCGCCCGGCCCTGCCTGGG